>NZ_MJGC01000047.1 GCF_001746915.1 Desertifilum tharense IPPAS B-1220 | reverse complement strand
TCAATAATAAGCTTAAGTTGATTAAGCGCTCTGCTTATGGCTTTAGAAACTTTGAAAATTATCGAATTAGATGCTTGCTGACTTGGCAAATTAATTATTGAATTGGCATACTAGATACTGAAGAGCCAAATATGCTTGCGACTATCAATAAAATTAAATTCTTGAATGAGTTGCCGACAAAAATTTGATAAATCAATTGGCTCAGGACAATGATTCTCTTGAGCTATACTCATCCTTTCTAATAAAACCATACTCTCTAAAAGTTGGGTTAAATTCTGAATTCCCAAATTCAGATTCTCAAAACATTCCTGTTTTTCTTCGGCAGTTAGGGTATAAAGTTGCAAGAGTTCTGCTGCCATTTGAATCGTTGTTAAAGGCAATCGTAATTCGTGGGAAGCGATGGCACAAAAATTACCTTGCAAATCTTCTATATCAGGCATTGTAGGGGAATCGCTATAAGCACTTTCTAAGCGAGACTGGGTTGTTTGATTATCAATAGAAGGCTGTAAATCTAAGGCTTCAGCAATTTCGCTTCCCAAACATTGAATTTCTAATAGCTGTCCTTGACGATCAAAAAAACCGCGATCGATCCATCTTACTAGTCGAACTGAACCCTGGCAATCTATCCATGCTTCTTCGCTTTGGATTTTAGAGAATTTAGGGGTTAAGACTTGCAATTTTCTGATAAAAATTCCTCTTTTGTCTTGAGGTAAAACGGTGAAAAGATTTTGATCTAATAAATCTTCAGGGTTTTTGCCCAAAAAATGAGCAAATCTTGAATTAACAAAAGTAATTTTGAGATTGGATGAATATCGAATAATCCATTCTTCGCAATCTTCGGCAAGCGCTTGATAGTAAGCCCGATCTGATGGTGAATTCACTGCACTATTGATGAGTAATTTTTGGCGTGATTTTGAGAATAAAGTTCTCAGCATGGGGCTAAATAAGTTAACTACTATCCGAAGCTCATTTTTAGTCTTTATCCCAGCAATTGGATAAATCTCGTCTATGAAGCCATCTATTTTTCACGAAAGCTAATCAATACACCAATAATTTGATTAACCTCTGCTTTTCCCAGAAAGAGCGGATAAAAAGATGCGAGCCATCGCTCTTGGATTTTCAAATATTGATTGTTTTGGATTGAAATGGCGTAGTTTTGAATAGATTTTCTTGTTGCGATCGCGCTTTCTGCCAGGCACTCCAATGGCTCTGATAAATTAGACATAATCCGATGGAGCGGTTCGCCAATTGGCATTTCTACAGTTACTTGCTTCATTAGTTTTTTATCTATATAAACGCACCGAAGCTCATCATCAAAAATAATAATACTAGGAGCCTCATATTCAATTGTAAATATATCTAAATCGTCAAAATCGCAGATAAGACGATAGCGGAGGTCTTGAACAAGACTTGCCAAAATCAGAATCGGCAGATTCAACAAAAACTGTTTCTTAGATTGTAAGGCAATCTCGACAATAAATCCTGGCATACCCTGCGCTAAACAATCAATAATTTCTAATATCTATCATTAGAGATTCAAATCCAATTTAAGGTTTTTTTGATTTCTTGAGCTAAGGTTGTCGGGTCAAAGGGTTTCACCAAAACTGCCTTAATGGCAGAATATTGCAGCTTTAGTTGTGGGTTGGTTTGAAGTTTCGCCGTCAACAAAATAATGGGGATCGGTTGGGTTTTGGGATTATCCTGCAACATTTTTAGGGTTGACAATCCATCCACATCAGGCATCATCAAATCGAGTAAAATAACATCCGGTTGTTCCAGTTCTGCTTGTTGAACGCCTTCTTTGCCGGATGCAGCACCCCATACCTCCCATCCAGCAGTTATTTTTAAAGTCAGTTGCGTGACTCTTCTCAGCGGCGCTTCATCATCGATCAATAAAACTCGCCGAGTCGGATGGCGGTAGGGGTGGCTTGTTGAGAAGTGTGGGTTGCCAGAAACGGCTTGAAAATCTTTGCGAGTTGTCATAACAATATTAGTAAGCTTCTGAAGCACGCAGAAGACAATTAAACGATCGGGAAATTGAAAATTGCGATGGCACGCGAGCCACTCTCAAAGCTTGTAGATCGAGTTCATCCCTTTCAAAACGTGAGTCTCCGTTTACCCACCCTAGAGATGAAAGGTGAAAAACTTGTGAAATTTGCATAAAGTTTCCTAACTCGCCGTACAGCCGCCTCTGCGAGGGAAGACGATCTCATCATCCGATTCCATCCCATGTTCTATACATTCACCTCTGCATTCATAACGCTGATATAGCTGATTATTCATTGCTCAGTAGTTAAGCGCGATCGCCATGAGACTTCTAGTCGTTGAGGATGATCTAAGTCTGGCTCAGGCTATAGAAAAATTTTTAACTTATCAAAATTATGTGGTTGATATTGCACCCGATGGTCAAATGGGCTGGGAGTTTGCCCAGTCGTGCGCCTACGATTTAGTCGTGCTAGATGTGATTTTGCCCAAACTGGGCGGTATCAGTCTGTGTCAAAAGTTACGTCAAACCGGATGCGACACGCCAATTCTGTTACTCACGGCTTGCGGAAGCAGGAACCACAAAGTTGCAGGGTTAGAAGCAGGTGCAGATGACTATGTAACCAAACCCTTTGATTGGCAAGAACTGCTAGCGCGGATCAGGGCGCTGTTGCGGCGTAAGAGCGACCTCATTCCCGCTTTGCTCACCTGGGGAGATTTAAGCCTCAATTCGCTCACTTGCGAAGTCACCTATGGCAACACGAAGTTACCCCTGCGACCAAAAGAATACAAGCTACTAGAGCTATTTTTACGAAGTCCCAACCGCATTTTAAGTTGCGACGCCATCCTAGAGTATTTATGGTCGTTTGAACAGGTTCCCTCTCAAGATGCAGTCCGCGCCCACATTAAAGGGTTGCGCCAGAAACTCAAAGCCGTAGGTGCCCAGGAAGCGATCGAAACGGTTTACGGGTTAGGGTATCGTTTAAGACCGATTGTCCAGCGTTCGCCGAACGTAGAGACCCCCCCTTTATCTTTATCCCCGGAAATCCAAGGCGAACTGCAACAAGCCTTAACGGATGCTTGGCAAGACATGCAGCCCCAAATCCTAGAGCGAGTCCACCTTTTAGAAATCGCGATTTATGCGATGCCAGCAGATCAACCTCTGGAGAAATTGCGACAAGTCGCGATCGCCCAAGCGCATAAACTAGCGGGTACGGTTGGCAGCTACGGCTTCATGGCCGCTTCCCAACAGGCGCAACAGATTGAAGCCCAGTTGCAGCAGCATCCCATTTTAAGCGAGGACATCAAGTCTCAATTGCAGCAATGCGTCCTTCACCTGCGCCAATTGCTTCAGGGATCGCCCGTCAGTACGAGCCAACCCCCGGTTGAAAAAGACTCTCTCACCCAACTCGCCAGCCGCGTTCAATTTACCCGCGACTTCGAGCAGTTGCTGCACAAGGCCCAACAACAACATCAACCTCTAACGCTGGTGTTGTTAAGCATCAAGAATCTCAAATCGCTAAATCATCACTATGGCTATACCTTTGGCGATCGCCTTTTGTACCGTGTAGGCAGCACCATCGGCGACGCTAGCCAAACCTGCGGTCGTTGGGGAAGTCGAACCTTTGCGATCGCCCTTTATGGAATGAACGGCACCCAAACCCGCCAACAGTACCTCTCTAAATTGCTGCAAACCCTTGACGCGACTGAGGGAACGCCTGTTATCGTCAAATTTACCAGCGCGATCGCCACTTACCCAACCGATGGTCAGACTTCCCAACACCTGTATCAAAGCGTTGAAGCCTCGCTGTAAAAAGCGGCAATCTCAAGTCACATTCACAAGAATTTCAGAGTTTCATCTTAACAATGAGACTAGTCCTGCTAGAGCGCCTTTCAATTCGTGCTTAAGACTGAATCGCCCTTATGTCTCAACACCCCTTCCCGCTTAATCTGACCCTCAATCAAACGATCGGTCGAGATCCTTTGGAGGTTTCCCCAGAGACTCCCGTGATTCAGGTTCTTCAGTTAATGAGCCAGATCCACCCAGATCGCAAAATCGCGTCTCCCTCAAGTTATGCGCTGGTTAGCCAAGAGCGGCAACTGCTGGGGATTGTAACAGAACGAGACTTTGTATGCCTTGCAGCGACGGGAAAACCCCTTGCAGGCATGACCGTTGCAGAAATGATGAGTTCCCCGGCGATCGCGCTGAAGGAGACAGATTACCAGGATGTCTCTAGCATTCTCAACCTATTTGAACAGCATCAAATTAGCCATTTGCCCGTAGTCGATGAGAACAATCAACTCTTAGGGGCGATTACCTTAGAAACATTGCGCCGCAAATTACCCATCGTTCACCTGTTAAAACTCCGGCGCGTCCGGGATGCAATGAGCGATCGCGTTATTTATGCACCGCCCACCGCCTCAATCTTACAGCTTGCTCAACTGATGGCGCACCACCAAACCAGCTATATTGCGATCGCCCAAACCGCAACCGACGGCACCGTTTATCCCATTGGCATGATCGCCGAACGCGATATTGTCCAGACTCAAGCCTTGAACTGGGATCTAACCCAAATCACCGCCCAAACCCTGATCGACCATCCCCCGCGATTTCTGCATCCTGAAGAATCGCTTTGGGCCGCTTGCAACCTCATGCAACAGCACCAGATTCGCCGCTGCCCAATTCTTGAAAATCGCCAAGAACTGCGGGGTATCCCCACCCAACACGAGCTTTTTCCCCATCTTAATCCCGCCGAACTGAACCAAACGGTAACAGCCTTGCAACAGCGTTTAGAAGAGAAAACCGCTCAATGCGATCGCCTTCAACAAGCCTTGGAAGCCAGCAAGCGACGCTATCAAAACTCGGAGTTAAGGCTGCAAGAAGTCCTCAATAGCGTTCAGGCCGCGATTATCCGCATCCGCCTATTGAACCCTCAATCTTGGCAAGCTGAATATTATTCGGTCGGGTGCGAGCAAGTCTATAGCTACACGGCCGAAGAATTCACCACAGATCCCACTCTTTGGTCATCGCACATCCATCCCGAAGATTTGCAAACAGTTGTATTGCCTGCCTTAGAAGGATTATGCGAGCATCCCTCTAACTCCGGTACGTTGCAGTTGGAATATCGATTTTTACATCGCGATCAAACTTGGCACTGGATTTCAGAAACCGTTACCTTTAATTGGGACGCCACAGCCCATTGCTGGATGCTGACCAGCGTAGGACTCGATGTTACAGACCGCAAGCAAGTAGAAACCGCCTTGCGTCATAGCGAAACTCGGTTTCGGACAATTTTTGCCGATGCGCCTACCGGGATGGTTCTCAGCACGCCCCAGGGTCAAATCGTGCAAGCGAACCAATCATTGTGCCAAATGCTGGAGTGTAGAGAATCAGACTTGCAAGGGCGATCGCTCCAAGATATTGTTGCCCCTGAAGATTGGTTGCAAGATTGCCACCGCACGGAGCAGTTATTGGCTCAAGAACTTTCAAGTTACAGGTTAGAAAAGCGCCTCATTAAACAAAATGGAGAAACAATTTGGGTTAGCCTAACCGCAGGCTTGCTCCAAGACCCGATTCAAGGAACGCTCTATAAATTGGGGATGTACGAAAACATCACCGAACGGCGAACCGTAGAACGCATCAAGGATCAAATGATTTCAGTAGTCAGTCATGAGTTGCGAACGCCTTTAAGTTCCATTCGGGGTTCTCTCGGTTTGCTGGCCACTGGACAACTGGGTACCCTCAACCCAGACGGGCAGGAGTTGCTTAATATTGCGGTTGCGGAAGCGCAACGTTTGACGCGTTTGGTTAACGATATTCTCGATTTAGAACGGTTGAAATCGGGTCAGATTCACCTTGTCAAGAATCCGCACCGCGTCACGCAGTTAATTGCACGCGCCGTTGAAAGCGTGCGATCGCTCTTTAGCAAAACTCAAGTTGGGATTGAAGTCTCGGCGGTGCCAGAGGAAATTTGGGTTGATGGCGATCGCATTATTCAAGCCCTGACCAACTTACTCGGTAATGCCATCAAGTTTTCTCCGCCCCAAACGACCATCACCATTCGCGTTCAGCGGGTTGAGAGCCATTTTGCCCAGCGCGAGCGCGACGACCGGGCCGCCTGCGATTTGGCTCCGTTTTGCTCCTGTTCCTTACTCAGCGCCTCCTTGCCCTTCATGTTGTTTTGTATTAGCGATCGCGGGCGAGGCATTCCGGTAGAAAAACTCAGCACCATCTTTGAGCCATTTGAACAAGTCGATCTGGCTGATTCTCATCAAAAAGACGGAAGCGGTCTAGGGCTAGCCATTTGTAAAAGTATTATTCACAGACATGGGGGGGAAATTTGGGTTGCCAGTACAGTAGGACGCGGAAGCCATTTCTTTTTCACATTGCCACTAGCCCAAACCGATGAGTGAAATCGCTACCAATTTGTTACCCAAGCCCCTGAATGCACTTTGGGTTGAAAAAAACTTAGCTCAGGCCCCCGGCTTTGCTAATCTCAACCCTGCTGTGGTATTCCACCTGACTCCCAGTTGGTCTGTTGCCCTTGAACAGCTAGACCAACAAGATTTTGACTTAATTTTCATCAGTTCAGCCTTCCTCGAAACGCCATCAGACGATCTAATCGCGCCTTTCGAGCGTCAAGGGATTCCCGCGATCGCCATCCTCGAATCTGACAATCCCGATCTTGCCACTCAAGCTCTAGATTGGGGAGCCGTGGATTATCTGCTGAAAGCCGAACTCGACCGTTCAACCCTCCAACGGACTCTACGCTATGCCCTGAGATTTCGTCAGCTTCGAGAGCAAGCGGCTAAACCTCCAGACCAACAGCAAGAAATGCTCGTTTCCTCATTAAATGTCCTGGCCGATCCCGTTTTTATCAAGGATGAATGCCATCGCTTCCTATTCGTCAATCAAGCCTTTTGTCAGTTGCTGGGGAGATCCTTCTCCGAAATTATCGGTCGCTCAGACTACGACTTTTTCCCCCCAGAACAGGCAGCCGTGTTTTGGGAAAAAGATGAGCTAGCGATGCAAACCGGCAAACCCAATGAAAACGAAGAAGAGTTAACCCATAGCCAGGGCAAGGTTCAGGTCATTTCTACCAAAAAATCGGTCTTTGAAATGCCCGACGGACAGAAAATTTTAGTGGGGGTGATTCGCGATCTCACCCAGTATAAGCACCAAGAACGGGCGTTAATCAACAGCGAAAAGCGCTTTGCTCAACTTGCAGCTAACGTTCCGGGCATGATTTATCAATTTTGCCTGACTTCCGAGGGCGGGCGGTCATTTATCTACGTCTCGGAGGGATGTCGAGAGCTATACGGCGTTGAGCCAGAGATAGTCAAACAAAATGCCGAATTTCTGTTTCAAACGGTTCATCCCGATGATTTGCCCATGCTGGAACAGTCAATAGCCATCAGCGCCCAAACGCTGCAACCCTGGCGCTATGAGTGGCGAACCCTCTCTCCAACAGGTGATTTAAGATGGCTCAAAGGGGCATCCAACCCCGATTTACAAGCCAATGGGGATATTATCTGGAATGGTCTCCTCACCGAGATTACTGAACAAAAACTTGCAGAACACGAGCGCGATCGCTTTTTTACCCTATCCCTCGATTTATTGTGCATTGCTAGCTTTGAGGGATACTTTAAACGCTTAAACCCAAGCTGGACTGCAACTTTGGGGTACAGCGAAACTGAACTTCTCAGCTTGCAATTTATCGAGCTGGTTCACCCAGAGGATCGCCAAGATACCTTACAAGCCTTGCAAAACCTCACCCAAGGGGTGAAAATCCTTAAATTTGAAAATCGCTATCGCTCTCAAGATGGCTCCTATCGCTGGTTATCTTGGGTTGCTGCCCCCTTTGCCGAAGAGGGGTTAATTTATGCCGTTGCTCGCGATATTAGCGATCGCAAACAGGCAGAAGAGGAGCTACGCGAAAAAGCTCAACAACTGAAAAAAACCATTCACAAACTCACCAGCACCCAAGCACAACTCGTCCAAACCGAGAAAATGGCCTCTTTGGGTCAGTTAGTCGCTGGGGTGGCTCATGAAATTAATAACCCCGTAAGTTTCATCTCTGGCAACATTACCCCGGCGATGAACTATGCGTGCGATCTGCTCAAAGTAATTGAACTCTACCAGCAGCACTACCCCCATCCTCCCGCCACGCTGCTACAGGCGATCGAGAGCTACGATCTTGAATTCTTGAGCAGCGACTTTCCTCAGTTGCTACAATCCATGCAGGAAGGGGCAACTCGCATCACAGAAATTGTTGCTTCTCTACGCAACTTCTCGCGCCTGGATGAGGCTCACCTCAAAGCGGTTAATCTCCATCAAGGGATTGAAAGCACCCTGATGATTTTACAGCATCGCCTCAAAGCGCAAAATGAGCAAATCGAGCGCCCCGCTATTCAAGTCATTAAGGAGTTTGATAATTTACCCCTAGTTGAATGTCACCCCGGACAAATCAACCAGGTGTTTATGAATATCCTCTCTAATGCAATTGATGCCTTGGAGGAATACTGGATGAGTCGTTCGGGAAGCGAAGCCAAAAGAATGCCCACCCTCTCGATCCGCACGACAACCCAAAAAGCCAAAGATCCTCAAGGCGGAAAGCTAGCGACAATTCAAATTAAGGATAATGGCAAAGGCATTTCCCCAGCGCTTCAAACTCGTCTTTTCGATCCCTTTTTCACCACAAAACCCGTCGGAAAGGGAACTGGGTTAGGACTCTATATCAGCCATCAAATCATTGTTGATAAACATCAAGGTTCCCTAACTTGTCGTTCAGAATTCGGAAAAGGTACGGAGTTTAAGATTCAAATTCCTATTCGCACCTCTACTTAAATCCATTCTCGTAAGACCTGAGAAACCGGGTTTCTTGCAAATCGCTCAAGTTGAAACCCTTACAGCATTTTTCAGGTTCGTGAAGTACACTTTCTTCAAAGTCCCCCTGACTAAGGGGGATTTAGGGGGATCGTGCCGAATCTCATCCAATCAAAAAACGCTATATTTTTCGCTAAGAAACCCGGTTTCTGGGACTGATTGAGTTTATTTACGGCGAATCCAAAAAGAGCTAGCCACTCGATCTTTTTGTTGTTCAAAGACAGGACAACAACGATTCAGTGCATCTCGATGATGATGAGCGAGATAATTGAGTCCTAGCAGCACTTCAAAGGCGGAGTTATGAACGAGAAAAGCTTGTAGCAAATATTGTTCTGTCCAAAACCAGCGTTCCTGAGTCAGCCAGCTTTTAGGATATTCAAAGGGGATAAAAATATCGTGAATATGAACAATTACACCGCTTTTAAGCTTGGGAAGAATTTGCAGATATTCGTAAAAAACATCGCCTCGCGTTCGCAAAACATGAGAAGAATCAATGAATAAAATATCATTGGCTTCTAGGGTTTCAAAAAAATCAATGGGTAAGGTTTCTACCCGTTCGCGAATCACTCGATCGACGCCTAACTGTTCTAGCCAAGGCGCTTCATAGGGTTCTACACAAGTATGTTCGGTGCGATATCCCTCTTCTTGGTTGCGGACGATGGCTTGTTTAGCAATGCGCGTCGAAAATCCCGATCCAATTTCAATTAAACGCTTCGGTTTGTAATGACGAATGAGGCTGTAGAGAATTTCAGCATCGCCAGAGCAAAACATCCAATTGTCATAGTAAAAATCTAGAGAATTTTCACTCTTTTTTTGAATCGGAAATTGAGTCAATTCATCATTGTATTGAAGCTTGCTTAGTAGGGTCAGTTGTTGTTCTGTGTTTAAATCAACGCCATAAAGAGGGTCTTCTTCTGTCCAGGTTTTTTCGCTCAGTTCTGAAGCATTAAAGACGGGTTGATAGTAGTGATAACTGAGGGGCATTACGCCAAAAAAATCCCAGATTTTATAGCTAATTGGGAGACGTTTAGGACCGATCCGAGACTGAATTTTGCTAAAAAGTGCAACGAAGGGTGTTAAAGGAATTGTCAATGCGTCAATTAAAAAGACAATTCCATTTTTGACTAATGATGTTGCTGCCATAACAACCTCTTAAAAATGTTGGTTCGGCGAATTTCTGAAATCAATAGCTCCCAAGATTTTAAACGCCAATACTGAGAATCGGTAGAGATCTAACGAAGTCTACATATTTCTTAATCTTGTGTTTATCTTGTGAAATTAAACAGACTTGCCCGACGCCACGGGTTGACCCGAATTAATCGGAAGCGTCAATAAAAATTCAGTTCCGCCCGTCTCTGGAGTGAGAATTTGGATTTTGCCTCCATGTCCCTCCACAAGGAGTTGGTAGCTAATGGCGAGTCCCAAACCCGTTCCTTTTCCAACGGGTTTAGTGGTGAAGAAGGGATCGAAAATCTTATTTTGAATGGCTAGGGGAATTCCAGGACCATTATCAGCGATCGCGATCGTCACATGGCGTTCGTCAACCTGCTGAGTCCGAATCCAAATCGTGGGATTTTTTAAAGAATTTGGGCCGGTTCCATTCTCCATCTCTAACTCGGTATAACTCTCTTCTAGAGCATCCACCGCATTACTGAGCAGATTCATAAACACCTGATTCACTTGCCCCGGAAAGCAATCCACAAGCGGTAGCGATTCATAATCCTTAATCACCTGAATGCGATTTTTCAGGCGATGTTGCAATAACAACAGCGTATTATCAATCCCTTCATGGAGATCGACGGGTTTTTTCTCCCCTTCATCCAAGCGAGAAAAATTGCGAAGCGAGAGGACAATTTGTCGAATGCGTTCGGCCCCCATTCGCATCGAAGAGAGGATTTGCACCAAATCTTGGGTGACAAACTCCAGTTCAATCTCCTCTTCAAACGCCTCAATTTCCGCCGTAGGAGCGACCAACGCCGCTTTATAAAGCTCGATCAAATGCAGTAAATCGTCAACGTGCTGGCTAGCGTGGGGCAAATTCCCATAGATAAAATTAACCGGATTATTAATCTCGTGGGCCACTCCTGCCACCATTTGCCCCACACTCGACATTTTTTCGCTTTGGACGAGTTGGGATTGAGTGGTTTTCAAATCTTCTAGAGTTTCATTGAGGAGTTGTACCTGTTCGCGAGTTTGGCTGTAAAGATGGGCTTGATTAATCGCGATCGCCAACTGATCCGCCAACACCTGAAGCAGTTCTCGTTCTGCGGCCAGAGGTTGCCAGGGTTTGCCGCAAATCCCAATCAAAAAACCGCCTTGCAACTCCGTAGGGGCAACAATGGGCAAAGCCAAATAAGACTCAGCCAACAATTCTAAATCGAATGGCGTTTCCTCAACCCCTTTCAGGTAAACCGTTTCTTGGTGTTGTAGCTGTTGTGCCAAATGGGCATTGAAATAAAATTGACCAACGGCCGACGGTACCCCTTGAGTATATTCGCGACGGATCGCCAGGGTTTGCGAAGGGGCATCCACAAGGGCAAAAACCACCCGCTGCAAATCCAACAAGCGGCCAATTTCTTCGACCGTCACCTGCAAAATTTCATCGAGATCCAAAGAGGCGCGAATCCGTTGAATCAAGCGATTGAGAAGTGCTTCTTGGGCAACTCTAGCCCGCAGGTTTTCAGCAAACAGCAGTTGACGAAAAACCGCGAAAATCGCGATCGCCAAAAATACCCCTACCCCACTCGCCAGAATATTTAAAGCGTGCAGTCCCCGTTCCAAATTACCGCGCGGGATGGCTAAAGCCATCGACCAGTTCGCCTCATGCATGGGCAAATAAGCCACATAAACCCACTTACCTTCTAGCTTCACCAATTCAAGATTGGTTTGGCGGTTGACCATCTGCACTGCAACTTGGCGCAGGGTTGAATCTCTCGCTTCCAGAAAACTAGGGGCGGGTTTTTCTAAAGTCCCCATCCGCGTTGGATCGGGATGGACAATGGGGCGACCTTCCGAATTGAGGGCAAAAGCGTAACTCCCCTCGCCATATTCCAAGCTTTGCGCGGCTTGTACGATCCGGTTGACCTGCAACCCGCCAAACATCTCGCCAACCGGACGCCCATTCGTCTCATTAAGGGAATAAATGGGGGCCGCAACAATCACCTGAGCAACATTAGAAGCCTTACCCATCAGGGGGTCAGAAACATAGATTTCCCCTGCCATTGCCCGTTGGAAATGCTTGCGGGCGATTACATTGGTTTCATTACGGCTGCCGTTGGTGGTACTCACAAACCCATTACCGTCCACCATTGCCAAGACGAAAAATTCTGAAAGGCGTTGTGCTTCTGATAATAAGAAGGGTTCTGCTAAATCCCAATCGAGCGATCGCACTAACGGATTGTAACTGAGGGCCGTCACTTCTGCCTTACGAACCGCCAACCAGCGATCGATATTATCCCGTTCGCGCTGCACCTTCAACAAAGCATTCTGTTTGAGATTATCTAAAATTAAACCCCGAACGACCCGATAGCTAATATAGGCCCCTGTCGAAATTGCAAGCGTGGTACTGCTAATGGTGAGTAGCACCACCAGATGACGAGGACGCCATCCTTGTTGCAAAAAACGCTGCCAAAGAGGAAACAATTGCTGTGGCTTGAACATGGCGGCACGGGAGGAGAAAATTGAAGGTTTCATCCCCTAGAATTGGTCAACGCCGGGATAGCGTTCTAGGGTTTTGGGACTGGCGGCTTCGCCACAGGTTCGCGGTGAGGGAAAGATTTTGCCAGGGTTCGCTAAACCTTGCGGATCGAAGGCTTTTCTGACCCATTGCATGGTTTCTAAGTCCGTTTCAGAGAACATTTCGCTCATATAACAGCGCTTATCCGCCCCAATGCCATGTTCTCCCGAAATACTACCGCCCACTCGAACGCAGAGTTTAAGAATTTCGCCCCCCAAGGTTTCCACGGTTTCTAAGGCACCGGGAACCGAGTTGTTATATAAAATCAGGGGGTGCAAGTTGCCGTCTCCGGCGTGGAACACATTCGCCACCGCATAGCCATATTTTTGGCTGAGTTTTTCAATCTCTTGGAGAACATAGGGAAGTTGCGTGCGGGGAATGACGCCATCTTGAACGTAGTAGTCTGGGCTGAGTTTGCCCATTGCTGCAAAGGCGGCTTTACGCCCTTTCCAGAGTCTCAGGCGTTCGGCGGGTTCTGTGGCAATGGTAATATTACGCGCCCCGTTTTGGCGGCAGAGGGTGGCGATCCGTTCGGCGTTTTTGGCTACTTCAACGGCTAGACCATCAATTTCCACCAAGAGAATGGCGGTGGCGTCGCGGGGATAGCACTGGGTTGCGACAACATCTTCTACGGCGTTGATGCTGAAGTTATCCATCATTTCCATTCCCGCCGGGACGATACCCGCGCCAATGATGTCAGAAACGGTCGCTCCTGCGGCTTCTACGCTGGTAAAATCGGCCAAGAGGACTTGAATGGCTTCGGGGGTTTTGAGGATTCTCAGGGCGATCTCGGTGGCAATTCCCAGGGTGCCTTCGGAACCGACAAATAAGCCGGTGAGGTCATAACCGGGGGTTTCGGGAACCTCGCCGCCGACATCGACAATGGCACCATCGGGAAGAACCAGTTTTAAGCCTAAAACATGGTTGGTGGTGACGCCGTATTTAAGACAGTGAACGCCGCCGGAGTTTTCGGCAACGTTGCCGCCAATGGAGCAGATAATTTGACTGGAAGGATCGGGGGCATAATAGAATCCAGCCCCGCTGACGGCTTGCGTTACCCAGTTGTTGATGACGGCGCTTTGAACGACGACTTGCTGATTTTCGAGGTCAATGTTGAGGATTTTCCGCATTAAGGCGGTGACGATTAAAACGCAATCTTCGGTGGGGAGTGCGCCGCCGGAAAGTCCGGTTCCTGCGCCTCTGGCTACCCAGGGTAAGGAATAGCGATCGCAAATTTTGACAACTTCGGAAACTTCGGCGGTGGTTCGCGGTAAAACCACCAGTTTTGGACGTTGGCGATAGCTGGTTAACCCATCGCATTCGTAGGTTAGGAGTTCTTCTTTACGCTGAACGACGCCTTTGGTTCCGACGTGACGTTCAAATTCTTTGATGATGGCTTTCCAATTGAGATTTTGCGGTTTGGGCTGAGTCAACATAGCTAGAGAACATCCAACCTGAAAACGGGGATAAGTAAGGTTGATTATACGGGTTAAGTTTGGGCGATCGCGCTGAGGCGAAGGGGGTGCTAGTTTGAAGCGGTTTTTTGCTGTACCGCTTGTTGAAAGAACGATTCTAAAGCGGTGACACAGGCGCGATCTTCAAACAGGAGATCGTGATTTTGTTTCAGGTGTTCTCTTAGGTCTTGCCGCCACTGGGGATCGAGTCCTAAGCGGACTGCAATTTCTATATATTCTGCCTCATTTTGAGCAATCGTATCGGTAATGTCAATCATCTTTAAGAAGCTATCGGCATGACGACCGCGCATGAATTCCCCCGGACAGGTGACAATGGGTAAATTGCAGGCGATCGCTTCTAAGCTAGTGTTCCCACCCGACCAGGTTAAAGTATCCAGAAAAATGTCGCACAGCAGATTTAACATTAAGTAATCGCTGCGATCGGGGATCTGGCGATGCAAGCAGTAGTCTTCGCTATTTAAGCCAAACTCAGCAAAGGCTTTTGCTAACCTGGGTTTGAGTTGGGTTCCGCGCAAAAAGAGGAATTTTGCCTGGGGAACTTTGAGGGCAATTTGCGGGAAGATGCGGTCGTATTGCGGTAAGTATTTATAAGGGGCTTGGCAGCAGAAATACAAAACAGCGTCTTCAGGCAAGTCGAAGTGCGATCGCGTTTTGGTTAAGGCGGGAATATCCTGGGGTTTGGGATAGGATACGCCAATATTGGGAAGTTGAATTAAGGTTTCGCTATAGTGGTCTTGAGCATTTTTGGGTTCCATCAATTGACTTGATAGAAAGTAGTCAATGGTGGGAAGTCCGGTAGTTACGGGATGTCCCCAGGCTACGCATTGAATGGGGGCTAAACGTAGCGCGGCAATTTGCATGGTTTGCGGGTCCATTCCCACTTCTGGAAAGACGAGAATATGCAGGTTGTCGTTCCGAATTTGCTGGCAAGTGGCGCTGAGGTTATGGGGAAAGTGATAGAATTTATCGCTATAGCTCCGGAATTCTTGGGTAATGGAGTCGGGGGCATTTCCGGTATAGTAACAATGGATGGAAAACTCGGCGCGATCGCAGTATTTTAACCACCCCGTTAACCACAATGTTCCGCTATAGGCGTGCAGGTAATGGGAAACATAACCAATGCGAATTTTATCCCCGACGACAGGCATTTCTAGGGGAACAGTCCATTGGGGAAAGTTGGCAGCTAAAATGCGATGCAGTAATTGTCCGTAGCGCTTTTGAGGTTCGATAATGTTATAAGCTTGATAGCCAAGATAAAAGTTAGTAAAGCGTTGGGTAGCTTCTAAGGCGCTTTGTTGTTGTTGAGGGGTTTCTAAGCGCGTTTCGGCAATTAAACGATCTAACCCCGTGAGAAAACGCTGGCGATAAAGGTCAATCTCTTCGAGAGTATTATAAAAGGGTGGAATAATGAGATATTTAAGTTGCTTAAATGTATAGGCTTCAGGTAAATGGGTTGAAGCATTTTCTGCTATAATAATTGCTTGGGGGATTTCTCCATTTCGCAGCAGTTTAAGAATTAGAGAGAATTGAATTTGGGCATCTTTAGGGAATTTTTGAGCAGCAGTTTTTAAAAGAGCGATCGCCCTTTCTCCCTGGTGCGCGTACGCAAAACTTTCGCTGAGTTCGTAGTAAATTTCCGGGCTACCTTCTGCCAGACTCAGGTAATGTTGATAAGGGGCGATCGCGCTGGAGTATCGCTGTTGCTGATAATATCGTCTTGCTAGGGTTAAATAGGCATCCGGCGATTGATTATTCAGGGCTATAGCCAGTTCCAAACTCTCCCGAATTTCCGCAGAGTTTGGTTCTAAACTTAAAGCCGTCTCGTAAGCTTGAATAGCAGAGTTAATTTGGTCTAATTCTAGCCAAAAATGCCCAAAATGATGATAAAGTTTAGCATCATCCGAATTCTTCTCAATGCCGTCTTCATAAACGCTTAAAGCTTCTTGAGTTTTCCCTTCTCTCAAATATCGTTGGGCTAATCCCACAAATGCCAAACTGAGATCGGGCGTTAATTCAATCGATTTTTGAAAAGCAGCAATGGCTTGATCGAATTGCTTGAAGTGTTCATAAATTAATCCCAGATAATAATAAGAAACTCCATTTAACTCATCAATTTGCAGTCCCTTCCAAAAAGTCAACAACGCCTCTCGATAATCTCCAATTTGGTAATAAAGAAATCCCAAATTAGACCAAATGGTGGCATCATTAGGACGCCAGATCAATAACTCCTTATATCGCTCCTCCGCAGCCTCAAACTGTCCTTGTTGATGCAGCATCAACGCCTGCTGATAGATTTGCTCAAGCTGCTGATAAATTTGTGTAAAATTCTTTAAATCTCGAATAACTTGTTCGTTTTGCTTATCTTGTAAATCAAACAGTTTTAGCGATTCTTCGCACTGTTGATTCCAACTAATCATCAATAAATTATGATTTAATCCCATATTTTCTAGCAGCACTTGACCTTCCGGACAAGTTGCCATAAAATCCCAGCAAGCTTGCTGTCCCACTTCCGAATCAACATCCAAAAGCACAATCAGCGCCCGTTCTGCTAAAAACTGGCGAATCAACAACAAACCCATCAACAAAGAACGATAATCATTAACGCCGCTAAGACAAAGAACCCCAATCCGACCTTCCGATTCTACCTCTCTTAACTCTAGAGCAAAATCAATAAAACTTTGGTCGCAAACATAAACCTGTTCCTCTAAGTTTAAATTCGCTAAAAACTCTAAAAAACGAGTTAACTCCGACTCGCTATCAGGAATCGTCGAAAAATCATGAACGCTGTAGGTAAAACAGTCCGGGCGATCGCGCAAAGCCTCTCCTAGCAGTTTAGGCGAACCCTGACCCACCTCACAGAAAATTTCATCCGCCTCCAGACAGCCAACCGCCCCATTTAAAAGTTGTCCAATTCGAGCATAAGCGCGATCGCCCACCTGCTGAAACTTCTCAACATCAGGGGTGCGATAAAAACTCTCCAGTTGGGAAATAAAACGTTGCTCGTCCATTACTCATTTCGTCCTAAACTCTGCAAGAGATATTTACGGCTTTCAATCGCCTCAGCATTAGCCGGCCAAATTTGAATCGCCTTATCGTAAGATGCGATCGCCTCTTCAACCTTTTGCAACCTTTCCAACGTCACCCCCCGGCGATACCAAGCCTGAGAATCCTCTGGCTGTAACTTTACCGCTTGATCGAACGCCTTCAGCGCCTCCTCATGGCGCTGTAACTTCTCCAACGCCAATCCTTGAGAAAACCACGCCTTCCCATAATCAGCTTGCAATTGGACCGCCTTATTCAGGGCTGCGATCGCCTCATCGTAGCGTCCCAACTTTAACAAAAGATCGCCCCTCTCTCCCCAACCCGTCGCCGAATCCGTCGCCAGCGGTAGCGCCTTATCAATCGTCGCCAGCGCCTCCTCATAGCGTTGCAATTCGCCCAGCGTCTTTCCCCGTTCAATCAACGCCTCAACGCGATCGCTTTGCAACTCCAGCGCTTGATTCAACGCCGATAGCGCCTCCTCATGACGCCCCAACTGATTGAGCAAATATCCTTGTTTGTACCACAACTGCGCCGAACGCGGTGTAAACTTCATCGCCTCCACATACACCAGCAGCGCCTCCTCGTAGCGTTGCAACGCTGTCAGGGCGACACCTCGAACTTCCAACCCCTCCACCGTCTCCTCATACCCCGCTTGACGGGCTTTTGTCAGGGCGACTAGCGCCTCCTCGTAGCGTTGCAACGCATTGAGAACCACCGCCCGATAGTACCAAGTTTGCGGATCGTCCAATTGCAACTTCAGCGCCTCATCATAGGCATTCAGCGCATCGGGATAGCGGTTCACCTGCATCAGCGCGTTTCCCAAGTCTACCCACGCCTCCGGATAGTCTGGCTTGAGTTTCACCGCCTGATCGAAAGCTGCGATCGCCTCATCATAGCGCTGTAACTCCATCAACACATTCCCCTGAATCAACAAATCCGTCGTCCGATTCGTCGGGGAAGTGGGTTTCGCCGCCATCATCGGACCTGGAGACATCGTGGGAATAGGCATTGAGGCAATTTCCGGCGGAACGGTGGGTACAACGCGCACCTCTTGTAACGGTCGATCCGAGGCGAATAATTGAGAAACGCCCAACGTTATCCCAATCGTACAGAAAATTAACGCCACCTGTCCCCAACGGCTGGCAACACTCGGCGGGGAAGGAGGAGGCGTCATCGGTTGGGTTAACTTCGTCGCCGGAACCAGTTGCAGGCGGTGTAAATCCTGCAAAACCTCCTCAACCGTGGTGTAGCGATCTTTGTAGTGCGATCGCACCATCTGATTGAGAATAGCAGCAAACTGAGGTCGGACTTGAGCGCGCGATCGCCAACTCACCTCCCCCGTATGAGGATCGTCCGGTAACTGATTGGGACAAATCCCCGTTAGCGCCTCAATCGCCGTCATCCCCAACGCATAAATATCGCTACTGTAACGCGGTTTGCCCCCCTGTTGCTCGTTCGGCATATATCCCGGCGAACCAATCGATAGCGTACTGCGCGTTTGTCCCGTCGTCGTCGCCCCTAACGCGCTTAACTGCTTCACCGCCCCAAAATCAATCAACACAAACCGCCCATCAGCTTGGCGGCGAATAATATTCGAGGGTTTAATATCCCGGTGAACCACATTTTGTTGGTGAACGAACGCGAGAATCTCTAACAAATCCTCCAATAGCTGCAACACCTGCACCTCATCCCACACCCCTGAAGCAAACTGTTGCGCCAAATCCTCGCCCTCAATATACTCCTGCACCAAGTAAAACTCTTGATGTTCCTCGAAATGAGCAAATAATTGAGGAATGCGATCGTGTTTCCCTAGACGATAGAGAACCTGCGCCTCGGTTTCAAATAAACGTCGGGCCGTTTGGAACAGCATCGGATCGACCCCTTGCGCTTGCAGTTGCTTCACCACACACCAGGGATTTCCCGGTAAATCCAAGTCCTCTGCAATAAAGGTCGTACCAAACCCACCGCATCCTAACTGCTTGATGATGTTGTAGCGCCCCCGTAACGTTTTTCCCAACATATCAACTCGCACCATCGTCAATTACAAGGATTTTGGCACAATATTATCGGGGATTGAGCCAGACTCAATACCAAAACCGCCCTAGCATTTCGCACCAATAAACCCCCTCGCGTTGTTTCAATTACAATTGCTATGACTTTAATCCGCGTACCTAAGTCTTGGGAAATTCTAGACCGAGAAATTACCCCAGAATCTGTTTTTCTCAACCGTCGTCGCTTTATGAAAGGCTTATTAGGGGCGGGGTTAAGCGCATCAATTCTCCCCCTAGCAGGCTGTCAGTCCGATCGAGACTCAGAAATTTCCTACGATTATCTTCAGGAATATTCTAACTTGGTTCGCAATCCCCGCTTTGCTCAAGTAGACCGTCCCCTAACCCCGGAGGATGTCGCCGCTAAGTATAATAACTTCTACGAATTTGGTCGCGGTAAAGAAATTTGGAGAGTTGCCCAAGCTTTACCCTTAGAAGATTGGAAGGTAGAAGTCTCCGGTTTGGTGAAAAAACCCCGTACCTACGATCTCGATGGGATTAATCGCAAATTTCCCATTGAAGAACGCGTCTATCGCTTCCGTTGCGTTGAAGCTTGGTCTATGGTGGTTCCCTGGGTTGGGTTTCCCATGCGCCTATTGATGGCAGATGTTGAACCCACTTCCCAAGCCAAATTCGTTCGCTTTACCTCCTGGTTTGATAAAGATGTCACCTCTGGGCCGGGTTGGCTCGCCCCACCGCACTTGCCTTGGCCTTATACTGAAAGCCTGCGAATCGATGAGATGGCGAACGATCTCGCCTTTTTCGCCACCGGAATTTACGGCCACACTCTCCCCAAACAACATGGGGCCCCCATCCGGGAAGTGATTCCTTGGAAATATGGCTATAAAGGGGCGAAATCGGTCGTCAAAATTGAGTTTGTAGACACTCAACCGGCCACTTTCTGGAATACGGTGGTCAAAAGCGAGTACGACTTTGAAGCCAATGTCAACCCCGATAAACCCCATCCCCGTTGGTCGCAAGCCAGGGAAAAAATCATTAGTTCAGAAGATTCTCTCTCCTGGAAACGGGTTCCAACGCTTCCCTATAACGGTTATGGGGAGTATGTAGCGCACCTCTATACCTAGGAGGATGGGGGGATGGGGAGATGGGGGAAAGTGAGTAGGTTGGGTCAAGCCTAGCGCGACCCAACACCACCCAGCAGGTTAAATTGCACAATCTCTATGCTAAGTGCGATCGCCACCCTATACATGGGGAAATGAGTAGGTTGGGTCAAACGAGAGTGCGACCCAACACCACCCAGCAGGTTAAATTGCACAATCTCTATGCTAAGTGCGATCGCGCGACCCAAGAGCAAGATGCTTCTGCGCCATAATGTTTGTGAACCCCATTATTGGAGGGTCAAGCCAATGGGACACCAACCCAGTTTAATTGAATGCCAAGATTTCTTTGAACCGCCCAGAGTCGATCATCTGATTACTGAAGACGATACACCTGTGGATAATTTCGCCTCAGAAAAACAACAACGCCTACTGGTCAGCGCCCTCTACAGTTCTTGGCGAGAGCAAACCTTTTTAGCGGCTGCTAATGTCGGCGTCTTTAATATTGATGATAATCCCGCAATTGTCCCAGATGTTTTGTTAAGTTTAAACGTCACCGTCCCCGAAAACTGGTGGGAGAAGAAAAATCGCGCTTATATGGTTTGGCGCTTGGGTAAACCCCCTGATGTCGCGATTGAAATTGTCTCTAACCGCGAAGGGAACGAACTGGATAAAAAGCTCAAAATCTACGAACGCGTTAGAGTGAGTTACTATATCGTTTATGACCCCAAGCAACAAATCAGCGACCGGGTTTTACAAGCCTATGAATTGCGGGGAATGAGGTATGCAGAAATCTCCCCAGAATGGCTAGAACAAGTGGGTTTAGGTGTAACCCTCTGGCAAGGTGAATTTGAAGGAAGACAAGATAGCTGGTTGCGCTGGTGTCAGCGGGATGGAACGCTGTTACTGACGGGCGATGAACGGGCGAATGATGCCGAACAACGTGCTAATGATGCCGAACAACGCGCCCAAAAGCTAGCTGAGAAGTTACGCGAATTAGGGATTAATCCCGATTCACTCTAAGGCGATCTGTAAGAGCGATCGCTCTTACAATCAAGACACTCGCTACTAGCTGTATCAAGGGTAGCCCATCATGATTTTATCGACCTGACCTCAGTACCTGTTCAGCCGTCAGCTTTAAATCTGGAAAGGTTAAGATGAGAAACATTTAAAAGTCTTAATGCAAGCATTTTGGCATTAGGTCAACTCAATAAATTAAGGTTGTCGCTTTACTAGCTAATCAGCAGCTGCCAAAGGTTCAGCAACACTACCAGTGGTTTCGATCAATCCACTGAACTAGAATTGTTGACCTGCTGGCAAATCGAAGAACTTTGACTAAAAAAGTCGATAAATCATCGCTTAAGATAACATTCTTTCAACTACAGCCTCAGAAACCACTAAAAATCTGAGAACTGCACCTGGTGCTTCTGAGATTACAGCATCGTCATGATCCGACATGATAGGACTAGCTTCATGACATAATCTATGCCTCAATTCAAACACATCTTTAATAGCACAAACCATATCTCGATGAAGTTTTTGGGATGTTGGTACAACCAAACCTCCAGATATTATTTTGTATCCTCTTTTAATGTAATCTTCCTCACTACCTATAAGAAGCTCTGTTTGTTGCAACTCCTTACTATTCTCAATCTCCCTCTCTAGTGCTTGCGAGAAATTGCTACCTGTTAGTTTAGTCATAGTGCTTTCAATACCTTCAAAACTATTGATGGGCAGAAGGTGAGAAATAAAGTCTCCTATCGAAAGATCCGCTCTTTCAAGTGATATCGCTGTTTTAATGTTAAATTTTATGTCTGAAAACTCGGCAGCATTCTGTTTGTAGGGATCGCCGTAATCAATTAGATCTGCATATACTTGTCGGAAATATGCCTCAATACAAGCAACAAGACCGATAGGAATATAACGAGAAATCTCGTTTACGACCCCTCCTGGAAAACGGACTTCATGACATTCGCTTTCTATTTCAGGATATTTCTCTATGTCTTCGATTTCAAAACGATAACAGATAAGATCTAGCAGATTGATTGCATGGGGAATAGCTCTTATTCGAGAAATTCGATTAGATACTAAATCCCATCTTGGTCTTGATGGCTGTAACCAATCTGTAATTGGTATATTTCTTGACTTTTTCTCAAGAATTTCATCAATGATGTTTCGCATACTAGTCTAAGTAACTTCGGGGTACTTTTATATGTAGTATATCCTATGCCAAGACTCACCCAGATAATCTAGATTAACTGTCATTCTCACGAGAAGATGAAGCAACCTAATAATGTATAGTACAGAGCTTTACTGTAAATCCTTCCATCTAGGGTGAACAAACGAATCTCTTAGTGTAGATCCCTCCAAAATTGGTAGATCTACAGGAAAGTTCTGCATATCCGCCCAAGTGCGATCGCATCTTGCCACAGTTTAACCCAACTGGGTATCTTGAAATTCCTGGATGCGTTGCCCTACTTTTTCGATTAAATCGGGACAATCAGCATCAAACCATTCTATCTGAGGATTAGCTCTAAACCAAGTGCGCTGGCGTTTGGCAAATTGGCGCGTGTGTAAAATGGTTAACTCTATGGCTTCCTCTAGGCTAATTTTGCCTGCGAGATATTGCTTGATTTCTTGATAGCCTAGCGTATTCAGTAAAGGGAGATCGATTCCATATTTTTGGCAAAGATATTCAACTTCGGCAACAAATCCATCGGCGATCATTTGTTGAGTTCGGCGAGCAATTCTGGCGGTTAAATCTTCGGTATCTAAGCCAATTTGTAAGGTAGAATAGAGGGGTGGGTTTTCACCTTGTTGCTGAGAAATGGGGCAACCCGTGACATAGAAAACTTCTAGCGCCCGGAGAGTTCTCACCGAATCATTTTCATGAATCTTTTGGGTTGCTTGGGGGTCTACTTGTTGCAACATGGCATAACATTGAGATTGACCGAGGGAGGCAAGTTGCGATCGCAATTCTGTCTGGGGTGCAACTCGCGGAATCTTCATCCCCCGCACAACCGACTTAATATAGAGTCCTGTTCCCCCAACGAGCAAGGGTAAAATGGAGTCTTGGTGAAACTTGGCAATCAACCGTTGCGCCTGTTCTTGGTAATCTGCAACCGTCAGCGTTTCCGTCGGATCGCAGATATCAATCAACTCATGGCGAACGGACTGGCACTCCGCCTCTGTTGGTTTCGCCGTCCCAATGTTAAACTCTCGGTACACCTGGCGCGAATCTGCACTTAAAATGACGCTACCAAGATCCTGTGCCAGTTGCAGTGCTAACCCAGACTTCCCCGTGGCTGTCGCCCCACAAATTACAATTAGCCCCTGTTGAGACATGGCAGCCAAACACCCCCTCTTCAAAATCGATTCTAACCTAGGTGCATCCCCCAGAAAAAATTAAGCTAAAACTGCCCTAATGTCGCCTGCAACCCATTTGTGTTAGAATTTTCGAGTGTTTTTCCCTCAAAACCAGATTTGGGCCACAAGAGCGCCCCTAATAGGAGAATCCCATACATGACCAGTAGCTACAGCGCCGATCAGATTCAAGTTCTGGAAGGTATTGAACACGTTCGCAAGCGACCAGGGATGTACATTGGCTCAACCGGGCCAAGAGGACTCCATCATCTAGTTTACGAGGTTGTGGATAACTCGATCGATGAAGCACTGGCTGGCTACTGCACTCATGTGGAAATCGATCTCAATGCCGACGGTTCCGTCACCGTTACTGATAACGGACGGGGAATTCCCACAGACGTTCACCCCCGTACCGGGAAATCTGCCTTAGAAACTGTAATGACGGTTTTGGGTGCAGGGGGTAAGTTTGGCGGTGGCGGTTATAAAGTCTCCGGCGGCTTACACGGCGTTGGGGTTTCTGTCGTCAATGCTTTATCGGAATGGGTAAAAGCGACTGTTTGGCGGGAGAAGAAAGTCTTTACCCAACGCTACGAACAAGGAAAACCGGCTGGCGATATTGCCAATAAACCCCACAAAGAAGGCAATACGGGGACGCAGATTCAGTTTAAGCCAGACATCCAGATTTTCACGACCGGGATTGAGTTTGATTATGCCACTCTCGCCGGACGCCTGCGCGAATTAGCCTTTTTGAATGCTGGCGTTAGGATTACCTTTACGGATCATCGTCAAAGCGAACCCCGCGAGGAAATCTATTTCTATGAAGGGGGAATTCGCGAATACGTTTCTTATATGAACCGGGATAAAGACGCGTTACACGAAGAGATTATCTTTATCCAAGGGGAACGCAATAACGTGCAGGTAGAGGTGGCCTTGCAATGGTGTTCCGATGCTTATAACGATAATGTGTTGGGGTTTGCCAACAATATTCGCACCATTGACGGCGGAACGCACTTAGAAGGGTTGAAGGCTGTTTTGACGCGGACGATGAATGCGATCGCGCGCAAGCGGAATAAACTCAAAGAGGGCGATCCTAACCTAGCGGGTGAAAATATCCGCGAAGGCTTGACGGCGGTGATTTCCGTTAAAGTACCCGATCCAGAATTTGAAGGTCAAACGAAAACTAAGTTAGGGAATACTGAAGTACGCGGTATTGTAGATTCCCTGGTGGGTGAAGTGCTGACTGAGTATCTGGAATTTCGTCCGGCGGTGGCGGATGCGGTTCTAGAGAAAGCCATCCAAGCCTTTAACGCCGCAGAAGCCGCTAGACGCGCTAGGGAATTGGTACGCCGCAAATCGGTGTTAGAATCTTCAACGCTACCGGGTAAGTTAGCTGATTGTAGTTCGCGAGATCCTTCAGAATCAGAGATTTTTATTGTAGAAGGGGACTCGGCTGGCGGTTCGGCGAAGCAAGGGAGAGATCGACGTTTTCAAGCGATTCTGCCTCTGCGCGGTAAGATTCTCAACATCGAGAAGACTGACGATGCCAAAATCTACAAAAATAATGAAATCCAAGCCTTAATCACAGCATTGGGGTTAGGGATTAAAGGGGAAGAGTTTGATTCTTCTCAACTGCGCTATCACCGCATTGTGATTATGACTGATGCGGACGTGGATGGGGCGCATATTCGGACGCTGTTGCTAACGTTCTTCTATCGCTATCAGCGGTCTTTGGTGGATCAAGGCTTTATCTATATTGCGTGTCCGCCATTGTACAAGTTAGAACGCGGTCGCAGTCATTACTATTGTTATAGCGATCGCGAGTTGCAAGAACGCATCCGCGAGTTTCCCGACAATGCCAATTACACCATCCAGCGGTTTAAGGGGTTAGGGGAAATGATGCCAACTCAACTCTGGGAAACGACGATGAACCCAGAAACGCGGGCCCTCAAACAAGTGGAAATTGAGGACGCAGCCGAAGCCGATCGTATCTTTACTATTCTAATGGGCGATCGCGTTGCCCCCCGTCGCGAGTTTATCGAAACCTACGGCCCGAAACTCAATCTCACCGATTTAGATATCTAAGTCCAGTTTTACGGCTAGCCTACCCTCTCTTCGGGTGGCTAGCCGGGGAACTCATTAAGCAACGCCATATTGCGTGTATTGACGATAAACAGGACTGTGTAGTCCTAGGATAATATCTTCTCTGGGGACTCCCATCTTGATTAACTCCTCAGCAATCTGAATATCAGTCATATTTCGCTGAATCCAAATCTTCTCATTCTTGATATCTAGGTGCATCACGCAGCTATAAATGCGATCGCCATCTTCCCAACCAATCTCTAGAATCTGATAATGATCTCGAATGGGATCGAAAATGAGTTGAACTTCAACTTCGTCTGAAGCCGATCCATAGTTGCCAGAGTCGCTTAAGAACTCCTGTATATACTGGCGATATTGTTCTAGTTTTGCCATTGCACAATTACCTCGGCGATGGGGTCGTAAATGATTAACTTCACGTGATACTCTCGGACTGAAGCCTGAGCAAAGTCCCGACTGAAAAGCGATTGAAACGTCTTTAGGGGAACTGCTAGAAATAAAACGCGATCGGGATCTTTGAGTCGTAAGGCTAACCGATAATTCAGGAACTGACCTAAAGCAGCATGATAGTCAAAAAGTTGTGAATCTCCTAAGAAGCTTTTAATCTCAACAGCAATTTTATCCTTTCCTCGCTCGGCTGCTAACAGCTTTTCAGCACCTAAATCAATAGACATTTTATCTTTGCCAAATTTAATCACTAGCGGATCGTCTGTAACGATCCACTCTTCTTTCTGGAGTGCGTGTTTAACTGCATCGTGAAAAATGTCTTTTGCAGGCATGAATGGCAATAGAACCCAACATACTAACGATCGTAAGCCGATCCTCGGAAGAATGGAGAGCAATATCTCACTGAGTTGGTTCTACTCAGATCTTGCACTATCCTAAGTAAGACCTGAGAAACCGGGTTTCTCAACGAAAAATTAAGGGGTTTAGCTTGAGCAATTGGCAAGAAACCTGGTTTCTGGCACCCTGTCTTCTGGATCGAGGAATTCCTAGCTTTGGCTTATTCTATCCCCAGTTTCTACAATCTCTAATTCCCATCGCTAACCCCCCATTGAAAATCCATTGCGTGAATTTGGGTTATCAAGTCTGAAACTGAAAGACTAGAGTTAGGTGCGATCGCATTGTAGAAAAGGTCTTGTGCGGTTGCCAAGGCTTCGGAGCCACTGCGATCGCTCGTATGGAAGATAAGACGGTTGACTTGCGCCAGATGTGCCGCTAGTAGCTGCAAGAGTGCCATTAAAACGCGATTTCCTCCAAAAGCGCCGCATCCCCAGAAACCCGTGTGGATGGCGACCAGAGGAGCCTCTGAGTCTAACCGAGCCGCCGTGAAGCCAGTAAAGGCGGTGGTGAGAATATGCTCAATTTGCTTTTGCGTGTAGGAACCCGAACGGCATGAAGGCGCTGATATGGCTAGGATATTGGTGATTGTAGGTGGATTTAGGGGTTTTGTGGCTAGCGCGATCGCCTCTGTTGTCGCGCCTGCAAAGTGATTCCCATATAAGCCAAAAGGTCGCTGTTGCGAGGCATCGGGGTTAGTTGCGATCTCGCATCGTCGTTCTACTCCCCGCACCAAAACAGGCGTAGGCCCCCCTTTTTCTGCCGTGAACAGGTTAATCTCATTCGCCAGCAACGCCTCCCGCAAGGAAGCCAGCGCCGGATGTTCCGCTACTTGCATTTCATCCTGAGCAAATAAGGGACTGCCATAGGCATAGAATAGATCGAGATCGGCAAAATTGAGATACCATTCCATCTCCTGACTGTCAGGGGAAGGTTCGTATTCAAAATAGCCGGAATATTCCTCTAAAACGGTTTCTCCAGAAGCCGGAAGACCTTCGGGTAACTTCATCCCTCGCCACCGGGAAAAGCATAACGTTCCCCGATGAACCGAACCCGGAGGACAAGCAATATCGTAAATGACTCGTTTATTGGGATGATATAGCTTTGGCGGATAGGTTTCTACAAGCTCTTGAGTATTAAAAGCGTGGCGACAAATTAAGTTGTCTAAAAGTTCGCGCACTTTTACCACCTTTCCTAGACAAGGACAAGCCTTTAATACATTTCAATATAAAAGTTTTTGCTTCTTAATATATTAAGGTTTTAGCCAATTTTGATGAAAGCTGGCTTAACTTTTGTAACCTCAAAAAAGACGAAGCATAATTTGTCAATTATACCTCAATAATCTGCTCCCCAAAGATAAACAAAGCATTTTTTACTATTTTTTCATCTAAAAGGCACTTGCCAACAAGGTAGCAATATTCGGGGTTTATTTTACCACAAAAGCTTAAATTCAGGTTTTTTAGTGACAATTTTCCATTGAATAAACTTAAACTAAAACAACGCTTAAGTAGAAAAAATAGCTCGATCAATACAGATTTTTAAGGAGAGAATAACCTGCAAATAAGGCTGATAATATAGGGATGGATCGAGAGGGATAAAAAACCATGATTCAAGCAGCTCAAGAAAAACAATCATCCGGTTCAAAAGAACAAGCGTTTGTCCTTTGGTTTGAAGAAGTTGGAATTGCAGATATTCCTTTAGTTGGCGGAAAAAATGCCTCCCTCGGCGAAATGATCCAACAACTAACCCCCCAAGGCGTCAGTGTTCCTACGGGTTTTGCAACGACAGCTTACGCCTATCGCTACTTTGTGAAAAAAGCAGGCTTAGAAGAAAAACTACGCCAGTTATTCTCTGATTTAGACGTAGAAGATGTCCTGAACTTAAGAGAACGAGGCAAACAAGCCAGGGCCTTAGTTCTCAACACGCCATTTCCCGAAGAATTGCAAAGTGCGATCGCCTCAGCCTATAAGAAACTCTGCGAACGCTACGGCTACGATCCGCAATTTTGCACCCGCTTCGGCCCCGACTATCAACAACAATGCGAAGACTACAGCCAAGACACAGACGTAGCCGTTCGTTCTAGCGCCACCGCCGAAGACCTCCCCGACGCCAGCTTTGCCGGACAACAAGAAACCTACCTCAACGTACACGGCGTTAAAGGCGTTCTCGAATCCTGTCACCGTTGCTTCGCCTCCCTATTTACAGACCGCGCCATCTCCTATCGCACCATCAAAGGATTCGATCACTTTGAAGTTGCACTCTCCGTCGGCGTCCAAAAAATGGTGCGTTCCGACCTCGCCTCCTCCGGCGTTATGTTCTCCATCGATACTGAAACTGGATTCAAAAACGCCGCCTTAATTACCGCCGCTTACGGCTTAGGAGAAAACGTCGTTCAAGGGGCCGTCAACCCCGATGAATTCTTCGTATTTAAACCCACCCTCAAAGAAGGCTACCGCCCGATTTTAGAAAAACGCCTGGGTAGCAAAGAAATTAAAATGGTCTATGACCTGGGTGGCACCAAACTAACGAAGAACGTCTCCGTTACTGAAAGCGAACGCGGTAAATTTGCCGTCACCGATGATGAAGTCCTGCAACTGGCGAAATGGGCCTGCATCATTGAAGACCACTACAGCAATGTTCGCGGCCAATATACCCCGATGGACATTGAATGGGCCAAAGATGGTCTAACCGGCGAATTATTCATCGTCCAAGCGCGTCCCGAAACCGTCCAATCGCAAAAATCCGCTAACATCCTGAGAAGCTACAAACTCCAAGGAACAGGCGATGTCGTTGCACGGGGTCGCGCCGTGGGTGAAATGATTGGTCAAGGGAAAGCGCGAGTCATCCTCGACGTTCACCGCATTGATGACTTCAAAGCGGGTGAAGTGCTTGTCACCAACAAGACAGACCCCGACTGGGAACCCATCATGAAGAAAGCAAGTGCCATTGTCACCAACCAAGGAGGACGCACTTGTCACGCCGCTATTATTGCTCGTGAAATGGGAATTCCTGCTATTGTCGGTTGCGGTAGCGCCACCACCGATATCGTCACCGGACAGGAAGTAACTGTGTGCTGTTCGGAAGGGGAAGAAGGCAAGGTTTATCAAGGTTTGGTTCCCTTTGAAGTGCAAGAAACCCAACTCGATAACTTGCCACAGACGCGCACCAAGATTTTAATGAACGTTGGCAACCCAGAAGAAGCCTTTGGTCTGGCTTCCATGCCTTGCGATGGTGTAGGTTTGGCCCGGTTTGAGTTTATTATCGCCAACCACATTAAAGCGCACCCGTTAGCGTTGATTCACTTTGACCAACTTGAAGATAAATCGGTTCAGAAAGAAATTGCCCAACTGACGGCTTTGTATCCCCACAAACCTGATTTCTTCGTGGATAAACTGGCGCATGGAATTGGGATGATTGCGGCAGCGTTCTATCCAAACCCGGTGGTGGTGCGGATGTCGGACTTCAAGAGTAATGAATACGCCAACCTCCTCGGCGGTCGTCAGTTTGAACCGAAAGAAGAAAACCCGATGATTGGCTGGCGGGGTGCCTCGCGCTATTACGATCCGAAGTATGCCGCCGCCTATGGGTTGGAATGCAAGGCGCTGAAACGGGTACGCGATGAGATGGGATTAACGAACGTTATCCCGATGATTCCCTTCTGTCGCACGCCAGAAGAAGGCCGCAAGGTGTTGGAGGTGATGGAACAAAATGGCCTCAAACGCGGCGAAAATGGTCTGGAAGTTTACGTCATGTGCGAAATTCCCAGTAACGTGATTCTGGCGGATCAATTTAGCGATGTGTTTGACGGTTTCTCGATTGGTTCTAATGACTTAACGCAGCTAACGTTAGGTTTAGACCGCGATTCGTCTCTGGTGGCGCATATCTTTGACGAACGCAATGAAGCGGTTAAGCAAATGGTGCGGATGGTGATTGAAACAGCCAAACGCCGGAATCGCAAGATTGGGATTTGCGGCCAAGCACCCAGCGATTATCCTGAATTTGCTCGGTTCTTAGTTGAGTTGGGGATTGATTCAATTAGTTTGAACCCGGATTCAGTGATTAAGACGTTGTTGGATATCGCCAAGGTGGAAAATCTCCAATAGTGTCTCAAGTTTAGGATGAGCGTTGAATTCATCCTTCTCGATAACAGCCCTGGTAGGTTTCTACTAGGGCTTTCTTCACTTATCCAAGCGTTGAAATTGCGATCGCCTATCCAGAAATTCGCTCCTCTTTTTCACTCTCCCGCCATTCTCCTAGCACATTATAATTATATTGGCAAGTAAAGAGTAGCCCACCACGATTCAGGCTAGCTGTATGGTTACAAGTCCTTTGATATTAAATTTAGATACCGTTCACCTGACAGACGAACAGTTTTATCAGTTATGTCAAAATAACCGCGATTTAAGCTTTGAACGTACAACCAGAGGAGAATTAATTGTTATGCCACCCGTAGGAGGTGATAGTGGAAGTCGAGAAGCTGACCTGATTGCTGATTTAGTCATCTGGAATCGACAAACTAACCTCGGTTATACCTTTAGTTCCTCTACTGTATTTAAGTTACCCAATGGTGCCGATCGTTCCCCCGATGCGGCTTGGATTCAAAGGGAACGCTACTCAGCACTCACCCCCGAACAAAGACGCAAATTCCCTCCGATTGCACCCGATTTTGTCATCGAATTAAGGTCAGCAACAGATGATTTGCAAACGTTGCGTTCCAAAATGCGAGAATATATGGATGCCGGGGTGCGATTGGGATGGTTGATTAACCCCCAACAACAACAAGTAGAAATTTATCGCCCAGGCGAAGAGGTGGAAGTGCGAAATCTTCCTACAGAATTATCAGGTGAAAATGTATTGCAGGGATTTAGCTTGAATCTATCTGTTTATTAACGTTATTCACGGGTACTCATAGCGGTTCTAACTGCTTTGGCGATCGCGATCTATTAACCTCCTCAACTCCGCGCTATTGGTGAAATTGGGCATCAATAACCTCATCCCAAAAGGTGGGGTCATCGGGGGAGGGAGGTGGAGGGGGAGGAACTTGGGTCAAGATACGGCGACCGATGTCTCCTGCAAGGGCAGAAAGAGCTTGCATAGTGGAGACTGTGGTGGTTTCTTCGCTAAAGCGCACCAGGCGTTGAGCTAACTCTACATGGTGGGTGGGATTCTCTAGTAGAGGCGCGCCAAAGCGCTGCAACCATTCGACAAATTGAGACTCTTCTAGATTTTTAGCGATGAAGTAGCCTTGAATTCTACCGCGACCCCAGCCTTGGCTGACACCTTCTAGGAGTTGCAGAAATAAGGATTCGCATTCCGAGTCGGTGCAGGTGCGGGTGGTTCTGGAGGTGGAGGCATCCTCTGAAGGAGAAGGTTGCGGGGAACGACCCAATAGTCGTCCCCACCACTGCTTAATCCATTGCCAAAGTTTGCGGAACATGGGTTTAACGTCGATTGGCGGTGGCTTCTGCGGGTTCTACGGGTAAACCTTCTGGACGGTTGGGGGAGGGAAGGGGCGCTTGTTCGAGGATGGGAGTAGGAGGGGTGGCAGAGGGAACGCTAAAGTGCTGATAAGCGGCGCGAGAAACCTGGTAAATGAGTTCTTCTGCGGTGGGGTCGCCAAATTCTCGTTTAACCATAACGGCGATCGCATAATGTTTTCCAGTCGGGGTATCGACTAAACCCATATCGGCCAGCAACACGCCGAGGGTGCCCGTTTTGTTAGCAAGTCTGGCCCCTGGCCCTAGACCGCTTTTGAGTAACGGAGCGGTTTCGGTTCGTCCCATGATATCGAGAATGCGATCGCGCGATCGCCCTTGTACCCAATCCCCTCGATTGACAATTGCCATAATTTGTGCTAGCTCTTGAGGACTGGTGAGGTTTGTCCCCTCAATATCCGGGAGCGGATTATTCAAGGCAGTGATTTTTAATCCCCAACTGCGGAAGCGTTGGTTGAGGGCTTCGGCACCACCCAAACGCTCGATCAGCATATTAGTCGCCGTGTTATCGCTGATCGTCATCATCTTAGTGGCAACATCTAAGGCGCTGTATTGGGTTCCCGCCGGTTGATACTGCAAATCGCCAGCACCCGTGGCAATATGTTCGGGTTTCATGACCAGCATTTCCTCTAGGCGGATTTTGCCAGCATCCACATCTTGGAAAAAGGCAACCAGGATCGGGAGTTTAATGGTACTCGCTGCTGCATAAGTCTGCGTGCCGTTGAGATCGACGTAGGCACCCGTATCGAGATCGATCAGGAAAATACCGGGAGACAAATTTGCATATTGTTGGGCGATCGCGCCTAGGGAATTTTTCAGCGGTTTCAACTCAGATTTCAGCGCGAAGCCGCTCAAGTTTGTACCGCCAAATTGCGCTAAGGTCCACGAATTTTGAGCCAAACTGTGACTGGTATCGGCGGCTTGAGTTTGCACCACCGGGGCGGAGTTAGCGGCAGAACGCTGCAACGCCAAATCCCGACCGGCGGGATCTAAGACCGAAAGCCAAGTTCCGGCGATCGCCCCAATCCCCACGCCCAAAATCAATAACCGCGTCCCATACATAAAAGGGGACAAAGGCTTGCGTTCCGGGGGGCGAGAGCGACGCATTCCCGCTCTTTGTCGGGGATCGCGAGCCGCTCCATTGCCCGGTTGAGCGGGGCGGCGCGGCGGATGGGCATTTTGGGGATTGCGTTTGGGGGCGCGGCGAGGATCGCTGGCGCTAGGGGGGCGTCTTTCCTCGCGTTTGGGGGCGCGACGAGGGGGTTGTTGGGGTTGCAGAAACCGTCCTGCTAGAGTCATTCTTTGACGTTTCTGAATGCGTCTAGGTGGCATTCGGCCGCGTTGAGGCGGCGTTTGGGCTTTACGGGGTGCCAAATTGCGAGGCGGCTGTCGCGAATCGCGGTTGGTTTCGGATTCCGCCATTGATGTCTGGACGGGGCTATTTTGCGGAAACTGGGGATCTTTGCGCCACACCTTACTCCTCTCCCACTTGTTGATTTTGGACAATATCTCTACAAAATGGCGGATTTTGTAGGAATTAATGGATTTGTCGATTATATGCTGTGACTTGCTCTACCTTACGGCAGATTTATGCCCTAAGAGCGCCAATTTTTAGGATTTTTCTTCGGAAAACGGGAAAGACTCCGATGGGGATCGCTCTTGTTGGGCGATCGCCCATTCTACTTGAGATAAAACCCCGCGTAACATTGCCACCTCATTGTCTGTTAGATAGGTTCGATTGTATAGACGACGAAACTTTTCCATGCGACTCGCGACCGTATGAGGATAAAGATAACCAATTTTTAATAACACGCTTTCTAGTTGTTGATAATATCTTTCTAAGTTTTCTAAAGAAGCGGTTTCCCCAAGGGACGATATTGACTTTTTCTTCATCGGAGGATTTGCCGATTCAGAGGCTTCACCCCTCGCACTTTGAGACAGTTCGTAACAGCAAATTGCCACAGATTGAGCCAAATTTAAAGACGGATAAGCTTCGCTAGAGGGAATGCGAACAAAGCGTTGAGCATAGTTTAATTCCTCATTGGTGAGTCCCCGGTCTTCTCGTCCAAAAATTAACGCCGAAGGAGCCTCTAATAACCATCCCAAGGTCGAACGAGGAGCCTCTAGCGGCGTCTCTAAGGCTCTCGCTCGTGCCGTAGTCGCGATCGCCCTTTGGCAGCCCTTTAACGCCTCTGGCAGGCTGTTAACCACCTCAGCCGCCTCAAGGAGATCGGCGGCATGAACGGCCATTTGTCGCGCCTCCCCAGACGCGCGATCGCACCGGGGATTGACCAAGACTAACTGCGATAATCCCAGATTTTTCATCACTCTGGCGATCGCGCCGACATTTAAAGCCCCGGCTGGTTCAACTAAAATAATTTTGATGCGGGCTAGCGCGGTGACATCCATGACTGAGCGATCCCTAAGTTGAAGAAAGATTCAAATGACACCATAGAATTGGCGTCTTTCAGTTTATCTCTTGGAAGTTCGCTCAAGCTAAAAAAATCGAGATTTTCTCTGCGATGAAACGAACTCGTCACAAATCCGATCTTCCCAGTAAAATTTGTCCGGTTTGTCAGCGCCCTTTTACATGGCGAAAAAAGTGGGCAGATTGCTGGGATGATGTGAAGTATTGCTCAGAACGCTGCCGTCGCCGTCGCTAAGTGCGAGCGAGGACGCTAGCAATCTGCAACCCCCTTTCAACCTGAATTCAGCGATCTAATTCATTTCTAAGATGGCGCAACCCAAGTTAATTATCCACGGCGGAGCCGGGAGTTCTCTCAATAGCAAAGGCGGCATTGAAACGGTTCGCCATTCGCTGCATACCGTGCTGGAGAAAAGCTATGCTCTTTTAGCAGCAGGCGCTTCTGCCCTAGATGCAGTGGTTCTCGGCTGCGAGTTGCTTGAAGACGATCCCATCTTTAATGCCGGAACTGGATCGGTTTTGCAGTCTGATGGTCAAATTCGCATGAGCGCTTCGCTAATGGATGGCAGCAGCCAGCGCCTCAGCGGCGTGATTAATGTCTCTCGCATTCAACATCCCATTAACTTAGCCAAAGCCTTACAAACCGAAGCCGACCGCATCTTATCCGATTATGGCGCAGCCGAATTAGTGCGATCGCTCGCCATGCCGGTCTACGATCCCACAATCGAATCGCGCCTCAGAGAATGGCTTGACGAGCGCGATCGGGATTTTAGAAGTAAAATGGCCAATGTCGTCGCCGAATCTGCCGGACGCGGCACGATTGGCGTCGTTGCCCTTGACGAACAAGGTCGATTAGCCGCAGGCACCTCCACCGGAGGCAAAGGTTTTGAACGCATCGGGCGCGTCAGCGACTCCGCCATGCCCGCAGGCAACTACGCCACCGAACAGGCTGCCATCAGTTGTACGGGAATCGGCGAAGATATTATCGACGAAAGCCTCGCCACTCGGATTGTCGTGCGCGTCACCGATGGACTCTCCTTAAGAGCCGCAATGGAACGCAGCTTTACCGAAGCCCAGCGTCGCCAGCGCGATCTAGGAGCCATTGGTTTAGATGCCACGGGCGCGATCGCCTGGGGCAAAACCAGCGAAGTCCTGCTAGCGGCTTACCATACCGGCGAGAAAATGGGAGACACCCTAGAATGGCGCGACGACGCCCTCACGGGTTCAATTGAAGGATGAGCGATCGCGTTAGACTTCATTTTTCACGCCACCAAAACGGCGATCGCGCTGCTGATAAGCACACAACGCCCGATGTAACTCCGCCCGGTCAAAATCGGGCCACAGCGTATCGGTGATATAAATTTCCGAGTAGGCGACTTGCCAGAGCAAAAAATTGCTAATTCGCATTTCGCCACTCGTGCGAATCAATAAATCGGGATCGCTACAGCCAGCCGTGTACAGATGGCGCTCAAACAACGCCTCATCAATTTCGTCCGGTTGAATTGCGCCCTGTTTCACCTGCATGGCCAATTGCCGACAGGCCTGTAAAATTTCCTGTCGCCCCCCATAATTGGTGGCCACCACAAAGCGCAAGCCGCGATTGTTGTGAGTCGCGCCCATCGTGCGGTGCATTTGCGCTTGGAGCGATCGCGGCAGCGCCTCTAACTGACCCATCAGTTCTAAGCGAATATCGCGCTGGATCATTTCGGGCAACTCCGCCCGCAAAAACTGTTCGATCAAGGTCATGATCAGCGTGACTTCTTGCTGAGGTCGATTCCAATTTTCCGTAGAAAAGGCATAAACCGTCAGCGCCTCAATCCCCCAATCATCGCAGCAACGGACTAACTCTCGCAGGGCATCCACCCCGCGCGGGTGTCCCATAATGCGCGGCAGCCCCCGGCGCTTCGCCCAACGTCCATTACCATCCATGATGATCGCGACGTGGCGGGGCAGTCTATCTCGTTGAATATCCGCAGGGAGATCCTTTAATATACTTTGTTTTGCAGTCATTTTTTCTTCTGAGAAGCTCGATCGGGCAAACGGAGGACGCGCGAAACCAACGCGGAGGCTTGAGAACTAATTTGGCGACCCAAACTCCGTAAATCTGGAGCAACCGGATCTCGAGTTTGCGTTTGAGAGAACTTCGCTTCCAATAGTTCTTTCAGTTTACTGCTGGTCAAGGGACGATTCAGACTTCCCCGTTCCGCAAGGGAAATTGAACCGGTTTCTTCAGATACAACCACGCACAGGCAATTTTCGACGCGGTCTGTAATGCCCATAGCCGCTCGGTGACGAGTCCCCAATTGCCGGGAAGCCGTTCGTTCGGAAAGCGGTAAGATGACTCCAGCCGCAATAATTCGAGACATACGTATCCAGACCGCACCATCATGCAACAGCGTGGTGGTTTGGAAGATTGTTTGCAGTAGTTCTTTTGACACTTCAGCATTGAGTTTCACGCCCGGTACAGAAAAATCTCGTTCGTCAATAGGTCCAGTGGTTTCTAGGATGAGCAAGGCTCCCGTACGATTTTGGGAGAGTTCTTTGACCGCATCGACAATCTCGTCAATTACGCTATCTGGCTTGGGGGCTGGCAACGTCGCCGGTTGAAACAACTGAATAAACTCGCCTTTACCCAGTTGTTCGAGAAATCGGCGAAATTCTGACTGTAAAATTACAGCCATTGCTACCGCAGAGCCAATTACTAATTTATTGAGGACAAAGCTTAGAAGCTCTAATCTCAGCCAGGAACTGATGGCTGTTGCCAGCATCAGGGTAATAAATCCTCGCACCATCCACAACGTCCGACGCTCGCCAATGACCATCAGGACTGCGTAGGTAAAAATTAGGACTAACCCAAAATCAACAAGATGAAGCAGCCAAAACTGAGTTTCGCCTAAGCTTGTCAGCCATTGCCTCCAAAAGTAACCCATTAGACGACCGCCGCCATAATACTAAGCGTGCTTTAAGTGTGTTGACCCATCTGTGGCAGGCGCGATCGCGAACTCTCGGTAAACCTCCAAATCAGAAGGCGTGCGGGACGTTCGCGGTTCATGTGCCGTTGTCAAAACGCAGAATTTGCTGTACTTTCGGCTGAAAACTCAGAGCGTCGGTGCGATGCGGCTCGGAAGGCGATCGCAGCGAATCAAGTCTTCATAGGTTTCTCTTTGCACGATTAACTCAGCGGTTTGCGAGTTGACTAATACAGCCGCACTCCGGGTCAACCGATTATAGTTGGATGCCATGCTGTAATTGTACGCACCAGTACCCATAACGACGAGAATATCGCCCGGTTCGGTCGCCGGAAGTTGAGCCGATTGAATCAGAATATCTCCTGATTCGCAATGCTTGCCCGCAATTGTAGCGGTTTGAGTGGGGGGTGCAGACATCCGGTTGGCGATTACTGCCCGATAGACAGATTGATAGGTAATCGGACGCGCGTTATCTGACATGCCTCCATCTACCGCCAGGTAGGTTCGCAAACCCGGAACCTCTTTGCGACTGCCCAAAGTATACGCAGTCACGCAAGCCGGGCCGACAATGGAACGTCCGGGTTCGCACAGCAGCTTCGGTAAGGGGAGTTGAGCCGCATTCCAAGCCGTCGTTACTGCCTCTGCAACTTGCTTCACCCATTCGGTAATACTCGGCGGATCGTCGCTTTCGGTATAGCGAATGCCTAACCCACCGCCAACGTTAATCTGCGTTATCGATAGCCCCACATCGCTAGCTTTGCGCGTCCAGTCGAGCATGACGTTCGCGAGATCGCGATGGGGATTGAGTTCAAAAATCTGCGAGCCGATATGAGCGTGCAAGCCCATACAATTGAGACAGTCATGGTCGGCAATCCAGCGGAATACCGTTTCGAGTTGGTTGGGATCGAAACCAAATTTGCTGTCAATTTGCCCGGTGCGGATGTAGTCGTGGGTGTGGCACTCAATGCCGGGGGTGACGCGCAATAGAATGGATACCGGAGCCGCAGCGCCTTCACTGAGTTGGGTGAGCGTTTGTAGCTCTAGGTAATTGTCAACCACAATTTGACAACCCGCCTCAACGGCCATCTTCAGTTCGGCGTAGGATTTATTATTGCCGTGAAAATAAATTCGATCGGGAGAAACACCCGCTTTAAGCGCCGTGTAGAGTTCTCCTCCAGAAGCCACATCAACCCCTAGTCCTTCAGAGGCAACAATCGCACAAATGGCGAGGCAGTTCCAGGCTTTAGAAGCGTAAATCACCTGGGATTCGCCAGAATAGTAGGCGTGCATGGCTTCGCGATACTGGCGACAGGCCGTGCGGAGGGTTACTTCGTCGAGAATATACAGGGGAGAACCATAGGTTTTTACCAGTTCGGTAACGTCGCATCCCCCAATTTCTAGACAGTCTTGTTGATTGACTTGGGTGGTTAAGGGTAGGAGTTCTTGGTTGGGCGATCGCTCGTCGCCATCGCGGGGGGGTTGGGGAAGATATTGTCGTCCGGATTGTTCGAGGTGACGCGAATGAGTCGATACCATAGTTGGGGTTTTGATGTGGTTTTCCATTGTCCATTGTCCCTGATGCGATCGCAAATTAGCCTAGGGAATTGGAAATTGCGCTTTGAAAGCACCCCCAATGAGAAGATACATCTCTAATGCGGGTGTCGTTGCGCTATGAATTCTATTGAAATGCGATCGCTGATGCTGGAAAATTTGCCAGCCATTGTGGAGCTAGATCGATTGTGCTTTGGACAATTGTGGACGGCTGAGGGCTACCAGCGCGAGTTGTTAAGCCCCAATAGCGTGCTGTTGGGTCTGGTGCAAGTGCCTCAAGCGCCTATCGATCCCCCCGATTTGCCGGAAACCCTCTGGGGAGTGCCTTCCCAACTGTTAGGGCTAGGCTGTTTTTGGGCAATTTTAGAAGAAGCCCATATTACAATTGTGGCAGTCCATCCCGATTACCGCGCTCAAGGGTTAGGACAAGTCCTGCTGTACAGCTTGCTCAAAGTGGCTCGCGATCGCGCTCTAGAACGAGCCACCCTAGAAGTCCGAGCTTCTAATCAAGCCGCAGTGCGTTTATATGAGAAATTTGGCTTTGCAGTCGCAGGGCGACGGCGGCGCTACTACAAAGATCCGGAAGAAGATGCTTTAATCTTGTGGCGAGGAGGACTGCATCAACCTGAATTTGAACAACAACTCAGCCATTGGCAAACGGAAATTCGCGATCGCCTCAACCACCACTGCTGGCAACTCAACGAAGATCCCTTCACTGGCATCAGCCCCCCGGTATAATCTTTAGATTTGTCGGCAAAGGTCAAGGCGATCCCCCGAAAAACACGCTCAAGGCTTTCTGGGGGACGGCGATCCGGGATTGTAAGCGATCTCCATCAGATTGCCCGGTACGGAAACCCCGCTTGTAACGGTCGTTCTTTAGGGTAACAGCCGTAGGATTTCCCTATGCTAAAATCAGCGTACCGGCACGCAGCAGGTGATGGAAAGACGCCATGTTTGAACGCTTCACAGAAAAAGCTATTAAAGTAATCATGCTGGCTCAGGAGGAAGCTCGCCGCCTGGGTCATAACTTCGTAGGTACAGAACAGATCCTCTTGGGTCTAATCGGAGAAGGAACCGGCGTCGCCGCCAAGGTACTCAAATCAATGGGGGTCAATCTCAAAGACGCTCGAATTGAGGTTGAGAAAATCATTGGTCGGGGTTCCGGTTTTGTCGCGGTTGAAATTCCGTTTACGCCCAGAGCCAAGCGCGTTCTCGAACTGTCGCTCGAAGAAGCTCGTCAACTGGGACATAACTATATTGGCACCGAACACCTGCTTCTAGGACTCATCCGCGAAGGAGAAGGGGTCGCTGCTAGAGTCCTGGAAAATCTGGGAGTAGACTTGTCGAAAGTGCGGACGCAAGTAATTCGGATGCTCGGCGAAACCAGCGAGGTGACGCCGGGAGCCAGTTCGGGTCGCACCAAAACGCCAACGTTGGATGAGTTTGGCTCAAATCTAACGCAGATGGCGGGTGAGGGCAAGCTCGATCCCGTGGTCGGCCGGCAAAAAGAAATTGAACGGGTGATCCAAATTCTCGGTCGTCGGACCAAGAATAACCCCGTTTTGATTGGGGAACCGGGGGTGGGGAAAACCGCGATCGCCGAAGGCTTGGCCCAACGGATCGCCAACAACGATGTCCCCGATATCCTGGAAGAAAAGCGCGTTGTCACCCTTGATATTGGGTTGCTGGTTGCAGGAACCAAATATCGCGGGGAGTTTGAAGAACGCCTCAAGAAAATCATGGATGAGATTCGTCAAGCCGGGAATGTCATTCTGGTAATCGATGAGGTTCACACCCTGATTGGTGCCGGGGCCGCAGAAGGGGCAATTGATGCCGCCAACATCCTCAAACCCGCCTTAGCCAGAGGTGAATTGCAGTGTATTGGGGCGACCACCCTCGATGAATACCGCAAGCACATCGAACGGGATGCCGCTTTAGAACGGCGCTTCCAGCCCGTAATGGTGGGCGAACCCACAGTCGATGAAACCATCGAAATCTTACATGGTCTGCGCGAGCGCTACGAGCAGCACCACAAGCTGAAGATTACCGATATGGCTTTAGAAGCGGCGGCGAAGTTGTCGGATCGTTATATCTCCGACCGCTACCTCCCCGATAAAGCGATTGACTTAATTGATGAAGCTGGATCGCGGGTGCGCCTGATTAATTCTCAGTTACCCCCACAAGCCAAGGAACTCGATAAGGAGTTGCGCCAAGTCCTCAAACAAAAAGATGACGCGGTTCGCGCTCAAGATTTTGACCGGGCTGGGGAACTGCGCGATCGCGAAATGGAAATTAAAGCCCAAATTCGCGCGATCGCAGCTAACAAAAAAGACAACGCGACCGAACCGAGCGATTCTCCTCAAGTGACAGAGGAAGATATTGCCCAAATCGTCGCGTCCTGGACAGGCGTTCCGGTGAACAAACTCACCGAGTCTGAGTCCGAGAAACTGTTGCACATGGAAGACACCTTGCATCAGCGGCTCATCGGTCAAGAAGAGGCCGTCAAAGCCGTTTCTCGCGCCATTCGTCGCGCCAGAGTCGGCTTAAAGAACCCCAACCGTCCGATTGCAAGTTTCATCTTCTCCGGGCCAACTGGGGTGGGTAAAACAGAACTCACCAAGTCCTTAGCGTCCTACTTCTTCGGTTCGGAAGAAGCGATGATTCGCCTCGATATGTCTGAGTATATGGAGCGTCACACCGTCAGCAAACTGATTGGTTCGCCTCCGGGTTACGTCGGCTACAACGAAGGCGGACAACTCACCGAAGCCGTCCGTCGCCGTCCCTATACCGTCGTGCTGTTCGACGAAATCGAAAAAGCGCACCCCGATGTCTTCAATATGCTTCTGCAAATCTTAGAAGACGGTCGCTTAACCGATGCCAAGGGTCGCACGGTAGACTTCAAGAACACCTTGTTAATCATGACCTCGAACATTGGGTCTAAGGTGATTGAAAAAGGTGGCGGTGGTTTAGGATTTGAGTTTGCTGAAAACCAAGCAGACGCACAATACAACCGCATTCGCAGCCTAGTCAACGAAGAACTCAAGCAATACTTCCGCCCAGAGTTCCTCAACCGTCTAGATGAAATCATCGTCTTCCGCCAATTGAGCAAGGAAGAGGTCAAGGAAATCGCGATCATCATGCTCAAGGAAGTCTTTGGCCGCCTGACCGAACAAGGAATTACCTTAGAAGTTACCGAACGCTTCAAGGAACGCCTGGTTGAAGAAGGCTATAACCCCAGTTACGGGGCCCGTCCGCTGCGTCGCGCCATCATGCGCTTGTTAGAAGATAGTCTGGCTGAAGAAATCCTCTCAGGCCGCATTAAAGAAGGCGATACCGCCGTGGTTGATGTGGATGAAGGCGGACAAGTGAAGGTTCTGGCTGGCAATCAACAGCCTTTACTGACCAAATCTCCAGAGTAGTCAGAGTTAGATCTAAGTTCAATAAAGGCAAGGGGGTTTCCCTCTTGTCTTTTTTAGGGTTTGGGTTAAGGAGGGATGGAGAGTTGCGATCGCTAACGCGAGTATAGCGTTCTGTGCGTGTTCAAAAAGACTTCAAACTCACAGGCAGGAATGGGACGACTAAATAGGTAGCCTTGAATGGCATCGCATTGATTTTGCCGCAAAACCGCTAATTCTGCATCGGTTTCTACCCCTTCGGCGATGACTTTCAGATTGAGGCTATGAGCCATTTGAATAATCGCTAAGGTAATGGCTGCATCCCGCGAGTCGGCGGTTAAGTTACGGACGAAGCGTTGATCGATTTTTAAGGTATCGAAGGGAAATTGTTTCAGATAAATCAGCGAAGAATACCCCGTTCCAAAATCATCTACAGAAATTTGAATGCCTAAAGCTTTCAAATCATTCATAATTTGAATGGTGCTAGAAACATGTTGCACCAGAACGCTTTCAGTGACTTCTAATTCTAGGTATTTGGGATTAAATCCAGTAGATTGTAATATTTTTAATAGACGCGGTTTGAGATGAATTTGTGTAAATTGTCGGGCTGAAAGATTAACGGCAATTTTAATCGGTTCTAGCCCTAATTCATGCCATTTTTTCCCCTGGGAGCAAGCCGTATGTAAAACCCACTCTCCTAGAGCAATAATTAAATCTGATTCCTCTGCAATTGGGATAAATTGAGCTGGAGACATTAAACCCCGTTCGGGATGATGCCAGCGAATTAAAGCTTCAGCACCGATAATTTCTCCGGTTTTGAGGTCAATTTGCGGTTGATAGAGAACTTGAAATTGATCGGCAACAATCGCTCTTCTTAAATCGGTTTCTATCGCCAGCGTTTCAACGCTAATGGGTTTCATTTCGGCTTGATAGAATTGATATTGATTGCCCCCATGTGATTGAGCTTGTTTGCGGGCTAAGTCGGCTCTTTTAATTAAGGTATCTAGGTCTTTGCCATCCTCGGCATAGATAGAAATGCCAATGCTGGCAGTCATAAAAATTTCATGCGCCCCCAGCAAGAAAGGTTGCTTGAATAGATCGAGGATGGCTTGGGCAAAAACCTTAAAAAAGGCTTTTAATTTAGGAGATTGCGAGTTGGTTTCAACGCGATCGACACTTTTTAGAAAATCCTGGCGATGTTGAGAACGAGGCGATAGAATTAAAGCAAACTGATCGATACTAATATGAGCGATTGTATCCTGCGGGTCTAGACTAGCCGCAAGGCGTTGGGCAACATTTTTGAGCAACAGTTCTCCCACTTGTCGCTCTAAAGCTTCATGGATGCGATGAAAGCGATCGAGGCTCACTAAAAAGATGGGAATGGGAGCATTTTGCATCTCTGGATTTGCGAGCAACTGACAAATACTATTAAACCGTTCTTGCAGAAGCAGGCGGTTCGGAAGGTTGGTTAAACTATCGTAGTGAACGATATGGTTGAGGCGTTCGGCAACTTGGCGTAGGGCGCGGGTATAATGCGATCGCAATCGCGATTGTTTTTCGAGGCGCGTGGCGATCGCTCCGAGCAATTCATTCCGGCTAAAAGGCTTGGTTAGATAATCATCCGCCCCCAGTTCCATACCCGCCCGTAAATCCGATTTGCTGGCTTTGGCTGTTAAAAAGATAAACGGGATAGAAGCGGTTTCTGGTAACTCTCGCAACGCACTCAAAACGCTATACCCATCTAACTCTGGCATCATCACATCGCACAGAATTAAATCGGGGAGTTCCTGCTTTGCCAGTTGCACGCCCACCTGTCCATTTGCTGCACCTACTGTCTCGAACTCTTCAGCCTCTAACATCTCCAGAATATTTGCTCTGACGAGTTCTTCGTCCTCTATCACCAAAATTTTAGTCATTGGTTGTTCAGTTACTTGTGATGAAGCCAGACTCTTACTATTTTGCCTGTTGAATGGAAATTTCAGTGAATGAGGCATTTGACTGAGTTGCCAGTGGGTGAGCGGTTTTGGAATTGAATGGATGGAGCTGATGGAGCGATCGCGCCTTTTGCATTTTTCCCTTCCCACCCTAGCTCAAACCCATCTTTTCGGTAGATTCTTTTATTGTTTATACATACATTTGCCTAACTCCCGAATTGGGGCAGACCTTTTAATTTAGAGACTTCTGTGCAGAACTCTCAAAACTTGATGATGGAGAGAGTGTTCGTCGCGATACTCGCTTATTTTAGCCGTACCCATATCCGCCCTGATGCAACTTTAGCGCGTTCCCCATACTTTGGGTTGCTTGCTCTAGACGCGATCCCTGAAAATTTTACCAAATAATTGATTCCTGGCACAGGTGGAGCTGCAACCCATCAAATCGCTTACCCGCAAGTGCTGCATCGGGAAATGTCCGCCTAGCCTTTATTTATGCCTGTTTTCGCCCGCAAAGACGCTCCGATCGCCAATCTTTTATATAAGTTATTTCTATCTGTAACCCGGAATATTTTGCCAAGGGGGCGATCGCTTTTGGGTCATTTTTCCCCGCAACCGCTTCCTCACTTTTAACCTTCATGTATCGTTTGATATCCCGCTCCTCCGGAAAATATGGGCGAGTCGATTGGAGGAATTCGCCCTCGGAGCCAATGAAGGAATTAGAAAAGCTTATCTAATAAGGATTTATTGCGATCGTCGGCTCAAGTAGCAGTCGTGCAAACCTTAAAAAAAGGTATAAAAAATAACATTTAATGGCTTATATGCGTAGCAGCCTCTTAATTATTATATACTGAGTGGGCGAGATCGTACAGGGTTCAAGAAATAACAACCTGTTCTAAAATTCATGACATTATTCAACTGAACTGAGAAAAAAGTGACCGATCTCAGAAATAACGAATAGCTAACCCCCCTCAACTCAACCTGCATTCACCCACCTATCAGGGTTTTCTCAGAATTCCCTGTTAGGGTAAAAACACCGCAATTGCTGACAAATCCTTGCGAAAACCTACATTCCCTCGCTGCCATTCATGAAATTGCTGCCCCCTTGGTTGACTCGCCGACCTCAAATTGACTTATTTTCCTTGCAATTCCGCTTAACGGCGGGAATTGCGATTGTCACAACCTTGGGTTTGGGTAGCGTTGCCATCTGGACGAGTTGGCAAATGCAGCGCCAGTTAATTGCCACCCACAAACAAAACCTGCAATATATTGCCCGTCGGTTTCCCCGCGATATCGATCTGTATAGCCGCCAACTTCCCGTAGAAGAAAGCTTGCAACGAACCATCGACGAACTCAGCGCCGAAAACTGGATTGTCTGGATTAATCGCCCGGATGGAACGCGGCTAGCGCAATCTCAGGTTATAAATTGGGGGGGCGATCGCAATATTGCCAGCTTTATCTCCAACGAAGAAGCCATCACCAAACCCGAAGTTTTTGCCTTAGATGGCGCTTACTTTGCCGGATGTGGCTATCCCCTAATGGTGCGCGGTCAAAATTTAGGCACCTTTTATATTGCCAAAGACATTACTTCCGATCGCCTCATGTTAGATGAAATGACTCGGCATTTAGGCGTCACCACCCTAGGCGCGATCGCCCTAATTACCCTCGTCATTGCCTGGTACGTCCGGCGATCGCTACAACCTTTGTGTCAAATGAGTCAAGCAACCCGTTCCATCGGTGCCGCCGACTTAGGTAAAGCCCGCCTCCAACTCGAACAAGCCCCCACAGAAGTCAAAGAACTTGCCCATACCCTCGACTTAATGCTGTCTCGCTTATCCGAAGCTTGGGAACAACAGCGTCAATTTGTCAGCAACATTTCCCACGAACTCCGCACCCCCCTCACCTTAGTACAAGGGTATTTACAAAGCCTGCTGCGCCGCAGTCAAAACCTCACAGAACCCCAAAAAGAAGCCCTGACCATTGCCGTTGGCGAAGCCGATCGCACCATTCAAATTTTACAAGACCTGCTGGATTTAGCCAGAGCCGATAGCGGGCAAATGCACTTTCAACTCACCAGAATCGTCCTTAACGACCTCGTATTAGAAGTCGTAGAAATGGCCCAGTTATGCAGCAGCCGCCATTTAGAAATTCAAGCCACTCGCCCCAACATTGAAATTAGAGCCGATCGCGATCGCCTCAAGAAAGCCATTCTAAATTTAGTCGATAATGCTGTACAGTATTCAAAGCCACAAACCCCCATTACGATCAAACTCGATTGCGATCGTGAAACGGCAACCTTACAAATTTGCGATCGAGGATGTGGCATTGCCCTACACCATCAAGCCCGTTTATTCGAGCGATTTTATCGAGTAGACGAAGCCCGCTGTCGCAACACCGGAGGCATTGGTCTAGGTCTCTCCATCGTCCAAGCCTTTGTTGAAGGCATGGGAGGGCGAGTCAGTCTCACCTCCAAGCTAGAAGAAGGCAGCACATTCACGATTTCTCTTCCACTGAGTTAATCTACGGATCTCCCGTAAGCGGAACTACGGATACAGAAATCTAGGATTTTCCGGTTTCAAAAAACCAGTCGCCTCCTCTATGCTGTCTATTATCAAGATTAGTAACAATAGCGCCTGGACTTGAGTCACCAGAGAAACTTTTATGGATAGCCCATACATCCTCCCCAGAGAAACCATTGCTGAAAAATTTTCCTCCATTTATAGCGCCGGAAAAATTTCTCAAACCGACATTCATCGACTGCAACTCACCCTCTCCCACATAGACCTCACCCCCGAAGAAGTAAGCCTCATCGATCGCCTCTTCCACGCCATCAAGCGCGGCTGGTTAGAAGTCGTCCATTCCGATAGCGAAACCTCAAACGGATTTTTCTAAAGCGACCCTGGCATTTTTCATCAACTTTCGGTCAGAAGACTTGGTATGCTGAGAAACAGTGACTTGTACCCCCACCGCTCATGAGCGCTGTTTCATCTCCGTCTTCTATTTCTACCTTTCCCCTGACCGCCGTTGTTGGTCAAGAAGCCATCAAAATCGCCCTGCTGCTAGCAGCCATCGATCCCGGTTTAGGGGGCGTTGCGATCGCGGGACGGCGAGGAACGGCCAAATCTGTAATGGCCCGCGCCCTACATGCCCTGCTTCCCCCCATTGAAGTCATCCCAGAGTCCCCCTACAACGAAGACCCCGCCCTCGATCCCTCTCAACCCCCCACCGAAATTATCCCCGCCCCCTTTATTCAAATCCCCCTCGGCGTCACGGAAGACCGTCTCCTCGGTTCCGTAGATGTCGAAAAATCAGTCAAACAGGGGGAAACCGTCTTTCAACCGGGGTTACTCGCCTCCGCCCATCGCGGCGTCCTCTACGTCGATGAAATTAACCTACTAGACGACCAAATCAGCAACCAACTTCTCAGCGTCATTTCCGAAGGTCGCAACCTGATCGAACGAGAAGGCATCAGCTTTGAACATCCTTGCCAAGCCATCCTGATTGCCACCTATAATCCCGAAGAAGGCCCGCTACGGGAACACCTCCTCGACCGCATCGCCATCACCCTTTCCGCCGATGGCGTTTTAGGACTCGACGAACGCGTCCAAGCGGTAGACCAAGCCATCGCCTACAGTACCTCTCCCCAAGCCTTCCTTCAACAATACGCAGAAGATACCGATAACCTCAAAACCCAGATCATCCTGGCGCGGGAATGGGTCAAAGAAGTCAAAATTCAACCTAGCCAAATTCAATATTTAGTGGAAGAAGCCATTCGGGCCGGCGTTCAAGGCCACCGGGCCGAACTGTTTGCCGTCCGCGTCGCCAAAGCTTGCGCTGCTTTAGATGGCCGCAATTCCGTCATTGCTGAAGACCTGCGCCGCGCCGTCGAACTCGCGATCGTTCCTCGCGCCACAGTCATTCCCACCCCACCGGAAGCCCCACCGCCGCCCCCTCCACCGCCACCCCCGCCGGAACAGTCGGAACAGGAACAGGACGAACAGGAAGAGGAAGAAGAACAAGACCAGGAACCCCCACCGGAGGAAGAACCCACTAGCATTCCTGAAGAGTTTGTTTTCGATCCCGAAGGCGTAATTCTCGATGAAAGCGTCTTATACTTTGCTCAAATGACCCAACGGCGCGGTAAGTCGGGGAGTCGCAGCATCATCTTTTCAGACGATCGCGGACGCTACGTTAAACCCATGTTACCCAAGGGGAAAGTCAAGCGGATCGCAGTTGATGCCACCCTTCGGGCTGCCGCCCCCTATCAGAAAGCCCGCAGAGAACGCCAACCCAACCGCCGCGTGATTGTAGAATCGGGCGATATTCGCGCCAAACGCCTCGTTCGCAAAGCTGGGGCTTTAGTTGTCTTTTTAGTAGATGCTTCCGGATCGATGGCCCTCAACCGGATGCAGTCAGCGAAAGGGGCCGTCATGCAACTGCTGACGGAAGCGTATCAAAATCGGGATATGGTCTCTTTAATTCCGTTCCGAGGCGAACAGGCGGAGGTTCTGCTTCCTCCCACCCGTTCAATTACGACAGCCCGTCGGCGCTTGGAAGTGATGCCTTGCGGCGGCGGTTCCCCCTTGGCGCATGGGCTAACCACGGCGGTGCGCGTGGGGATGAATGCCCAACAGTCGGGGGATATTGGTCAGGTGGTGATTGTGGCAATTACCGACGGACGGAGTAATATTCCCTTAGCCCGGTCTTTGGGCGAACCGATGGAGGAGGGAACGAAGCCGGATATTAAGGGCGAGTTATTGGATGTTGCTGCCAAAATTCGGGCTTTGGGGATTCAACTGTTGGTGATTGATACGGAAAATAAGTTTATTTCCACAGGCTTTGCTAAGGAGTTGGCCCAAACTGCGGCCGGCAAGTATTATCATTTGCCGAAAGCAACCGATCAAGCCCTTGCCAGCGTCACCCGTAGCGCGATCGCAGATATGAAAGCCCGCTGAGGGGAAGGGAGTTGGGAATTGGGAGTTAGGGGTTGGGGGAAGAAGGGAGTTGGGAATTGGGAGTTAGGGGTTGGGGAAAGAAGGGAGTTGGGAGTTAGGAGTTGGGAGTTAGGAGTTGGGAGTTGGGGGAAAAAGGGGTAAATACTGACTGACTACCACACTTCTCGGAACTCGGAACTTTAGACTCAACACTCTCTTCCCACTGGCTACCACACTTCTCGGAACTCGAAACTTTAGACTCAACACTCTCTTCCCTACTCAGAACTCGGAACTCGGAACTCGGAACTCACTTCCCACTCAGCACTCAGCACTTTCTACTCAGCACTCAAGAAAGCGGGTAAGGTAAAGTAAAAACAACTGCCCTGATGGGGGGCGGGCGAACACCAGAGTTGACCGCCGTGTTGTTCTACAATCTTTTTGGCGATCGCAAGTCCTAAGCCTGTTCCGGGATATTCTGCCGAACTGTGCAGCCGCTTAAAGAGTTGGAAAATTTGTTCGGCGTGTTGAGTCTCGATCCCGATGCCGTTATCCTGAAAGCAAAACTGCCACATCTCTCCCTGGCGCTGCGATTCAATTTGAATTTGGGGGATGTGGTTGGGGGGTTGATATTTAATGGCGTTACTCAGCAAATTTTGAAACAAATGCGTTAATAATGCGGGGTTCCCTTGCACGAGGGGTAAGCATTGATGGGTAATGCGGGCACCTGTTGCCGCAATCTCTTGTTGCAGGTTGGCGATCGCATTTTCTAAAATCGTTTCGCAATTGGTTGTTTCTAAGACGAGGTGGCTGTTCTCTAAACGGGCATAACTCAGTAAATTCTCAATTAATGATTGCATCCGCTTTGCCCCGTCAATGGCTTTGGCAATAAAACGATCGGCTGTCGCATCAAGCTGATTTTTATAGCAGGTTCTTAAAACCTGTAAATAACCCGATACGGCACACAAGGGGGCTTGCAAATCGTGGGCGGCTAGATAAGCAAATCGCTCAAGTTCGGCGTTGGAGTGGGTTAAGCGCTGCACGTACTGAGCGAGTTCGGTTTCATTTTGGCGATAGAGGGTAATATCGCGAATGGTCAATTGCCATTCGGGATGGGGGGTGCTACTTTGAATCGGTTGACCAATGAGTTCTAGGACGAGCCGGGTGTTATTATCTGTACTGATTTCGTGACAAAGCCGGATAATATTTTGTTCTTGGCTGAAGAGTTTGGCCAGTTGGGTAATTGAATCTAAGCCTCCTGCTTTGGTGAGTAGGGCGACGTATTTCCAAGCCGCTTGATTGGCTAATAAAATGTTGCCTTGAGCATCTAATAGCAGCAGCCCGTCGGGTAAGTTTTCCACCATGCTGTACAGGCGTTGCTGTCCGATGGCGAGTAATGCTTGCAAGCGGGTAATGGCGATCGCACTCAGCGCCGCAACCCGGTTGAGAAATTGTAAATGCTCAAAGGTATAAGCCTCCGGATGTTCGGTGCCTACTAACAGAACTCCCACGACTTGCGATCCAGCCGATAGAATGACCGGCATGGATAGATAAGAAGTCATCTCTCTCAGGGGAGATTGTTGGTCTTGAATTTGGCGAACTTTGGCGATTTGATAGCTAACTTGTTGCAGGTTAACGGGTTTACCGCTCAAGCAACTCATCGTCTCGACTAAGCGAGTTTGGACTTGGGCAATTAACGGAGAAGTTAAGAGGCGTTGAGGGCGAATTGAAACTTGATACTCTTCCCCAGTTCGCAAAATATAACCGCAAAAGTCCTGGGGAAGATTGCTGCTTAACGTTTCGAGACACAAGCGCAAAATATCTGTACAAGTTAACTGGTAGTTGAGTTTTTGCGATAAGTCCTCAAGGAGTTCGCAACTGCTGGGGCAGGGGGCTACCGCGTTCTGCTCTGAACCTAATGGTGCTCGTTTTGCGGGTTGCAGATTCACAAACATCTTTCGACTCCAGCCGAGACAGCCACATTGTCTCAATCTTATCAAAAATTAAAAAAAGCTTATGAAATTCAAGTTTTGCAAATTTTTATGTCAATTCATTGGCAGTCGAGGTATTGACGAGGTGGGTAATCGTTTGCAGCAAAATCTCCGGTTGAATGGGTTTTGAGAGCGTTTGATCGGCGCGATAGGTTTGTTTTTGGGAAGTCATCTCTCGCGATAGGGGATCGGCGAGCAACAACACCTTGATCGAACAAGTTGTAGCCAAAGAGCGCAATTGTTGAATAATCTCATAACCATCAATGCCGGGTAGCTGTGCGGCTGTAATCACCACAAGGGGTTGTAAGATTTCAATTTGGGCGATCGCAGCAGTCCCCTCCACCAACCACACCACCTGATAGCCCGCCGCCGTCAGCAAATCGCAAATTGCCCAAGCCGTCTCTTCATGATGTTCGATCAACACCAAGCGCCCTAAAGAAGAATGACCGCTTTTTCCCGCCATCTCCATATTTTGTCCTTCCGCCGCTAGCGGTTGGGAAGGCAGGCGAACCGTAAAAATCGAACCCACATCAACGGTAGACTCAACCTCAATCGAACCGCTATGGAGTTCCACCAACTGCTTCGTTAACGCTAAACCCAAACCCATCCCTTCATAAACGCGATGGTAAGAGGTATCGAGTTGTTGAAACTTTTGGAATAAGAGCGATCGCTGTTCTTCCGGAATCCCAATCCCAGTATCTTCCACCTGAAAAACCGCATGATTGCCTTCTCGCCAGACGCGCACCGTCACCTCACCCCCGGCGGGCGTAAATTTCACCGCATTACTCAGCAAATTCAGCAAAATTTGTTCAACGCGACGTTGATCGGCGCGAAACACATCCTCATTCGGCGCAATATTAGCTTCCACAGACAGCGCGACTTGAGTCAGATCCGCTTTCGGCTTCAAACTCTGCCGACACCCCGCCACCAACTTCGCCAGCGAGAATGAAGTCACATTTAAGATCGCCTTTCCCGACTCAACCTGAGATAGCTCTAGGATGTCATTAATAAGTTCCAACAAATGCTTGCCGCTATCGTGAATCGTTTGTAAATAGTCATGCTGTTTTTGAACGCTCAAACTACCTTCGCCAAACGGCAAGCGTAGCAACGTGGCAGACATGCCAATCACGCAGGTTAAAGGCGTTCTTAACTCGTGACTCATGGCAGCGAGAAACTCGCTTTTAGCCCGGTTAGCTGCTTGTGCGCCTAGCAGTGCGTCTCGCAACTCCGAAGTGCGTTCGCTGACGCGCTGTTCGAGGTATTGTTTTTGCTGCTGAAGTTGAGCATAGAGTTCGGCTTGGTAGATGGCGATCGCTAAATGTTCCGCAATTTGCCGCAGAAAAAACTTTTCGCTATCCAACCAATGGCGCGGTTCCCCGCATTGTTGAGCAATCAACAAACCCCAAAGTTCCTCCTGCACTACAATCGGCACGATCAGCTTTGCCCGTACCTGATAGCGGCGCATCAACTCCAAAAAGCACTTGACATTACCATAACTAACTTCCACATCCTCAACGGCTTGAATTGAACCTTGGCGGTATTTTTCATAGGGATTGGATACATGGGTAAAGCATTCCCCCCCTTCCGTTAACCTCAACGCCGACTGCAAGCGATCGGACACCCGCGCCTCATACGTCACTTGTCCGTCTAAAACCGTCGATTCCGTCGCTTTGGTGGCAGTCGGATAGAACTGGTAAATCAACATCCGATCCGCCTGCAAAAAGTGGCGTACCTGTTCCACCGCCGTTGAAAGAATCGCGGGTAACTGCAAGCTTTGACGAATTTGCGTCACCACCTGGTTAATCAGTCGTTCCTGTTGGAGTCGCTGGCGCAAAACAATCTCTGTCGCGCGATAGTTGGCAGCCCGATTTTCCGGTAGCGTCGGTACCTTAAACAAAGCAGGATCGGGGGGAGACGAATCTGATTGGGTTAAAAACTCTGCCAAGCCTAGCGTGAAAGCACTTTGATAGTGAGGATCGTTGGGTTGAACCAAACGAGCCGCACGCGCTAATGCCTGGGTAACTTGGGGATCTGAAATTGACGATTCGCTCAGAATGCTTAAAAACTGCGCGATCTCATCGGCATCGAACAGCAAACTCGTCTTGACAGAGCTTTCCTGGGGGTTATCCTTCACTAACTCAGATACGAATTTCCCCACTAACAGCACGCTAAAGCGTTCGGATGCCAGCAACGTAAACCAATCGGTTTGTTGGCAAAAGCGGCTTTGTTGCACAGACGGCAAGGGAAGATGAGTCAAAAGCAACGCCTCTGTTAGCAAAATTGCTTCTTGCTCCCAGGTTTGCGCGGTTTGCTTTAACAACTCGTCAAGCCGAGTGAACGTTGCTAAATTCAAAATTCGATAGGGCGTTAGGGATGGAAAACTCGGCATTGGTGATAGCCTGTTAGCAATTGTTTTGACTCTTGACGAATTGGCTCCTCAAGTTTCTATGGTATGGTTTGCTTTCTGTCGGGTTATTAATTGAGTGGAAATCTTTTAGGATTTCTCTGGGTTTAGGATAAGTAGGGTATTAAAGAGTCAACGCACGAGGATATATTTGCTCAATGCATCGGATTCCTGCATCTCCCGGAGGCTGGAATTTCCTGTCTCAAGGTTTCATCACCCTAGAACAGTCTCCCGCTGATATTGTATTTTTAAGTACAGCCGATACGGATATCCAAACTTTAGCAGCCGCCCTTGCGGTGTCACCAAGCGGGTTTCCCTCAGTTCGAGCCGCAAATCTTCTACAGCTTCAGCAGCAATTGAGCATCGATCTGTATGCAGAAGCAACCTTAAGCACTGCCAAAATTGTTATTTTACGACTATTAGGGGGGCGTGCCTACTGGTCTTATGGATTGGAAGTGGTGCGCGAACAAGCCCAAAAAAGCGGTACTCATTTGATTGTCTTACCCGGAGACGATCGCCCCGATCCAGATTTAGTGGGTCATTCTACAACAGCGATCGCGACCGTTCACACCTGTTGGCGCTATTTGACGGAAGGTGGCGTCGAAAATTACCGCAATGCCTTATTGTTTGTTGCAGATACTTGCCTGAAAACCCACTACAACCCGCCACCCCCACAACCCGTTCCTGAAGTCGGGGTATATCCGTTTCCACAAAAACCTGTCAATCTTCAGGGGAAAGTGGGTATCCTGTTTTATCGCGCCCATTATCTGGCAGGCAATACTGCCCCAATTGAGGCTTTGTGTCAAGCCTTGATCCAACGTCACTTAGAACCTGTTCCCTTATTTGTCTCTTCATTGCGCGATCGCGCTTGTCAAAGTGAAATCTTAACCCATTTCCAACCCCAAAATATTAGTCTAATTCTCAATACCACAAGCTTTGCCATCGGGAAGCCAGCCGTCGATGCGTTCCTCTCTCGCCTGAACGTCCCCATGTTGCAAGTCATTTTCAGCAGCAGTACCCTAGAACAATGGCAGTCAGGAACCTGGGGGCTAATTCCGCGAGATGTGGCGATGAATGTAGCACTCCCCGAAGTGGATGGACGCATCATTAGCCGTGCAGTCTCCTTTAAAGGCGTACAACAGTGGAATGACACCCTAGAAACTGATGTGGTGGTGTATCAACCAGAAGCAGAGCGGATTGAATTTGTCGCACAACTGGCACAAAATTGGGTTAAACTGCGACAAACTCCGCCAAAAGACCGTCGCATCGCCTTAATTCTCGCCAACTATCCCACCCGCGATGGCAGACTCGCCAATGGTGTCGGCTTAGATACTCCTCAAAGTTGCGTAGAAATTCTCAAAGCGTTACAAGCAGCCGGATATACTTTAGAAGACATTCCCCAAACCAGCGATGAATTGATGCAACGCCTCACCACAGGTGTCACCAACGATCCAGAAGGAATGCATCTACGTCCCATTCGCCAACAATTATCCCCCGCTGACTATCAAGCCTACTTCTCCCACTTACCCCAACCCGTACAGCAGGGAATGCAAAACCGCTGGGGGAAACTAAGTGCTTCTCTAAGTGCTGAGTGTAAAGTGCTGAGTGCTGAGTGGGAAGAGAGTGCTTCTCTTAGTGCTGAGTGTAAAGTGCTGAGTGCTGAGTGGGAAGAGAGTGCTTCTCTAAGTGCTGAGTGTAAAGTGCTGAGTGCTGAGTGGGAAGAGAGTGCTTCTCTAAGTGCTGAGTGTAAAGTGCTGAGTGCTGAGTGGGAAGAGAGTGTTGAGTCTAAAGTGCTGAGTTCCGAGAAGTGTGGTAGTCAGGCAGTATTTACCCATTCTTCTTCCCCCCATCTCCCCATCTCCCCATCCCCCCATCCTTCTTCCCCCAACTCCCAACTCCCAACTCCCAACTCCCTTTCATCCCCCATCCCAATACCGGGAATTCAACTGGGTAACATCTTTGTGGGAATTCAACCGGCGAGGGGATACGAACGCGATCCGGCTTTAAATTATCATGCGCCAGATTTAGAGCCGACTCATGAATATTTGGCGTTTTATCATTGGTTAAGGGAGCATTTTCAGGCAGATGCGATCGCGCATATCGGCAAACACGGTAACTTAGAATGGCTACCTGGGAAAAGCATCGCTTTATCCGAAAATTGCTATCCCGAAGTGGCGTTAGGACCGTTACCGCACTTTTATCCGTTTATTGTCAACGATCCGGGGGAAGGAACCCAAGCGAAACGGCGATCGCAAGCTGTGATTCTCGATCATCTTACACCCCCCCTAACGCGGGCGGAACTGTATGGTCCTTTGCAACAGCTAGAAAACTTAATTGACGAATATTACGAAGCCGAAACCCTCGATCCGGGTAGGCTGAGTAGGATTCGCGATCGCATTTTCACCCTAATTCGCCAAGAAAATCTAGACCAAGACTTAGCCGGAATTCGTCTAGAATCTCCTACAGAATTTACTGCCTTTTTGACTCAAGCCAATGGCTATCTTTGTGAATTAAAAGAAGCCCAAATTCGCGACGGCTTGCACATTTTTGGTCAATGTCCCCAAGGCGAACAACTGCGCGATTTAATCATTGCCATTTCCCGTTCTCGTCCCCAAGGTATTACCCGCGCCATTGCTCAAGATTGGGGTTTGGAATTTGACCCCCTAACGGTTGATTTTGCTCAACCCTGTGTTGAAGAGATGGGGGGATGGGGAGATGGGGGGATGGGGGGAAGAGTAGGAGAGAACCTGATTTTCAACTCTGTAGATCCAGAGTTGAAAGCCGGTTGGGAGAAGAAAAATTGTCATACTTTAGGGGATGTGGTCGAGGTTATAGAACTTCAGGCGATTCAGTGGGTAGAACAATTAATGAGGGGGGAAATAGAGATAAAAGCTATTGAAAAACAACTTCCCCAGACTGCAAAAGAACTGACTTGGATGAATCAAGTTTTGCTTCCGGCTTTGCAACAAACCTCCCAAGAAATTACTCAATTGCTACGCGGATTTGATGGACAATTTGTGGAAAGCGGACCTAGTGGCGCACCTACTCGCGATCGCGCTGACGTATTACCCACAGGCCGTAACTTCTATTCTGTAGATATCCGCAGCCTTCCCACCGAAACCGCTTGGGATATTGGTAGAAAAGCCGCCGAAGCCTTAATTGAACGTTATACCCAAGAAAACGGCGAATATCCCAAAACCCTAGGACTTTCTGTTTGGGGAACCTCCACCATGCGAACGGGAGGCGATGACATTGCAGAAGCCTTAGCCTTACTTGGCGTTCGTCCCGTTTGGGATGGTGCTTCGCGGCGAGTGGTCGATTTTGAAATTTTACCCGTTTCGGCGTTAGGTCGTCCGCGTGTAGATGTCACCTTGAGAATTTCGGGGTTTTTCCGCGACGCCTTTAGTCATTTAATCGATTTATTTGATAGTGCAGTCAATGCAGTCGCCAGTTTAGACGAACCTCCAGAAGATAACCCCTTAGCAGCACAAGTCCAACAGGAAGAAATAGCTTGGGTAGAGGCGGGGTTAAGTGTAGAACAGGCAAAAGTGCGATCGCGCTATCGAGTCTTTGGTTCAAAACCCGGTGCTTATGGAGCCGGACTACAAGGACTCATTGAATCGCAAAATTGGCAAAATGACCAGGATCTAGCCACAGCCTATCTCAATTGGAGCGGTTACGCCTACACCAAGACCCCAACGTTAACCGGAGAACTCTCCGGAACCTCTGCACCCGAAGCCTTTAAAAACCGCCTCCAGCAAATGCAAATTGTCCTGCACAATCAAGATAACCGCGAACACGATTTACTCGACTCAGACGACTATTATCAATTTCAAGGTGGCTTAACCGTAGCAGTACGCGCCTTAACCGGGAAAAACCCACAAACCTATTTCGGCGATCATTCCGTCCCCCAAAACCCGCGCATTCGCAAGCTACAAGAAGAAATTGCCAGAGTCTATCGTTCCCGCGTCATTAACCCCAAATGGATCGCAGGCGTCATGCGTCACGGCTACAAAGGCGCATTTGAAATAGCCGCTACTGTCGATTATCTCTTTGCCTATGATGCTACTACCCATTGCGTTGCGGATTATATGTATCAGGGAGTAACACAAGCTTATGTGTTCAATCCCGAAGTGCAAGCCTTTATCCTAGAAAAAAATCCTTGGGCCTTGCGCGACATTGCAGAGCGCCTGCTAGAAGCTCATCAGCGGGGTTTATGGGAAGACGTAACCCCCCACACGTTAGACCAGTTACGCGCCGTTGTAAACCACGCAGAAGGGCAAATCGAGAGCCTTTAATCCACCTCTGGCTCAATTCCTGCCGCCCGGAGTTGAGCCGCTAACCGTTCTACCTTTTGGCGTTCTTGTTCAACTCGCTGGCGTTCCTGTTCAACGCGTTCGCTACCCCACAAAAGCAGATTTCCCGCTTCATCCCACCAGCGTAGCCAGTTCCCCTGGCGGTTCTCCCGGCTTCCAGAACCGACTCCCAAGAATAGTTGCATTTGCGCTATCCAAAATCGTCCTTGTTCGTTGGGTGGTTCTAGGCGATAGCGTTGATTCTCGCTGAGGCGATACAGTTCTAATACACCCGTTTCTGGCTGAAAAATACCGTAATTGGGGACTTGCAGAATTTGCTCGTAGAAGAAGAATTTACCGGGGGGATAGGTTTGTTTGACGGAATATTCACCACCTTCGGTGTCTGATAAAAACTCTAGAACCAGGGTAGGAATTTCTCCTTGAAGGCGCGGGGTATAACTGCGAATCACTTCCGAGCGATTGACGCTAATGTGGGGAATATAGGCCCAATCAGGCGCTTTGACTACAATTTTACCGTTGAGGGTGGCACAAATTCCGTAGTTGGTGGGCGTTAAGGCGGTTTCGGGAAGTTTACCCGCTAACAGAAGGCTTTCAGTTAAAGCAGCCGCTAAGGCAGGTTGATTGATATTATCCACGGGGTCATCAGGGAGTACAAAATCATCGGGTAACTTTTCCCAGGTGATGGTGTAGGGGGAGGTGGCTAACATAATAATTTACTCTAGGATATCGTCTGGTTCTATTCCGGCTGCTCGGAGTTGAGCCGCTAACCGTTCGGCGCGAAGGCGTTCTTGTTCAGCGCGTTGGTGTTCCTGTTCGGCGCGAAGGCGTTCCTGTTCGGCGCGAAGGCGTTCCTGTTCGGCGCGAAGACGTTCTTGTTCAACTCGCTGGCGTTCCTGTTCAACGCGTTCGCTACCCCACAGGAGCAGATTTCCCGCTTCATCCCACCAGCGCAGCCAGTTCCCCTGGCGGTTTTCCCGGCTTCCAGAACCTACCCCCAAGAATAGTTGCATTTGCGCTATCCAAAATCGTCCTTGTTCGTTGGGTGGTTCTAGGCGATAGCGTTGATTCTCGCTGAGGCGATACAGTTCTAATACACCCGTTTCTGGTTGAAAGATACCGTAATTGGGGACTTGCAGAATTTGCTCGTAGAAGAAGAATTTACCGGGGGGATAGGTTTGTTTAACAGAATATTCACCACCTTCTGTGTCTGAGAGGAATTCTAGAACGAGGATGGGAATTTCTCCCTGAAGCCTTGGGGTATAGCTGCGAATGACTTCCGAGCGATTGACGCTAATGTGGGGAATATAGGCCCAATCAGGTGCTTTGACTACAATTTTACCGTTGAGGGTGGCGCAAATTCCGTAGTTGGTGGGAGTTAAGGCGGTTTCGGGAAGTTTACCCGCTAACAGGAGACTTTCAGTTAAAGCAGCCGCTAAGGCAGGTTGATTGATATTATCCACGGGGTCATCGGGGAGTACAAAATCATCGGGTAACTTTTCCCAGGTGATGGTGTAGGGGGAGGTGGTTAACATGATGATTTGTGGGTGAGTTGGGATGAATGATTCTATGATAAAGTACGCACCCCAACCAGAACCGGGTTCCTAAAAAAGTTAGATGTCTTGGAATGAGCCAGCGTCAGGACAAGTTACCGGAAACTTTAATTACAACTTATCTGGAAATGCTCGATCCGCTCTGGTTTCGTCCGGCTTATCGAAAGGATACCCAGGATTTGATGATGGTGCAGATGGGTTATCCGGATTTGGAGTATTATCGTTTTCTATACCGAGCGGTGGGTGAGATTTGGCGTTGGCGCGATCGCCTTCTCTTATCCGATACAGAATTAGCCGCGATCCTCGCCTCCCCAACCACTACCGTTAATGTTTTATTGATACAGGGTGTTCCGGCAGGATATCTTGAACTGAATCAACAAGATACAGAGGTGGAAATTGCCTATTTTGGCTTGCGTCCTCCTTACTGGGGTCAAGGTTTGGGTAAGCATTTATTGAGTTATGGAATCGCTCAGGCGTGGCAGTTGGGGGTTAAACGGATATGGGTACATACCTGCAATTTAGATGGCCCTTATGCCTTAGAGAACTATCTTAAACGGGGTTTTCAGGTTTATCGCACCGAAGAACAGCCGATGCCGCAACGCTATGTTCCATCAGACTTTGCGGGAGAGTTTATCCCTTAGCGCGTCAGGGGGAAAGAAACATTTTAGTCGATCGCAACATCCTGATTGCTTAGGAGCGATCGCGAAAAATGAAGCGAACACCCAACCACAGGAGCAGCCAAACTCTCCATTGTGAAGGAGATGGTTGATTAAACCATGTGTAAACCCGTTGTATTGATGTTGATGGCGCTACCCCTTGTAGCACCAGCTCAGGTTCGCTCGCTCGATATGTCCCGTTTCCCTGAGTTGCTTAACCCTGTTGTTACTCAGCCTTCTGTGTTACTAGCAACCCGCGATCAACAAACTCAAGAGTGTCGCTGGCTGGGAACCTGCGTTCGACGCTAAGAGAGTGCTGAGTGGGGGAAAGAGTGCTGAGTGCTGAGTGGGGAAAGAGTGCTGAGTGGGGAAAGAGTGCTGAGTGCTGAGTGCTGAGTGCTGAGTGGGGAAAGAGTGTGGAGTTATTAGAAAACTCCCCTCTTCCCTAACCCCCAACTCCCAACTCCCAACTCCCCTCTTCCCCTAACCCACAACTCCCAACTCCCCTCTTCCCCCAACCCCCAAATCCTAACTCCCAATTCCCTTCTTCCCCCAACCCCTAAATCCTAACTCCCAACTCCCCTCTTCCCCCAACCCCCAAATCCTAACTCCCAATTCCCTTCTTCCCCCCATCCCCCCACCCTCTACCCAACTCCCAATTCTACAGAGCGAGGACTTTTCATGGTACTGGATCTCAGGAGATTTTATCAGGCGTGTAACCCAGGCGAACCTCTGAGTATGAGTAATGCTGAGGAACGTCAATATTACATTGATTTCTCTCCGGTACGTGGAGGGAGAATTATTGAGGCTTTGGAAAGAACCATTGCCGATTTATCACCTAATCAGCCAACTTGTCAATTATTTACAGGTCATATTGGCTGTGGCAAGTCTACCGAGTTATTGCGGCTTAAAGCAGGACTTGAACGGCGAGATTTCCATGTGGTTTATTTCGAGTCTAGCCACGACTTAGAATTAAACGATGTGGATGTTACCGATATTCTACTGGCGATCGCAGGTCAGGTGAGCGAAAGTTTAGAAGCGATTAAAATTCGCCTGCAACCCGGTTATTTTGCCAGTTTGTTTGCGGAGTTATCCGACTTTTTGCACACCCCCATTGAACTATCGGGGGAAGCGGAACTCTCGCTGGGTATTGGTAAACTGACGGCTAAAACCAAGGAAAGTCCGAATTTGCGCCACCGGATGCGGAACTGGCTAGAACCGCGCACCAATAGCATTCTGCAAGCCATTAATGATGAGATTTTGCTCAAAGCTGATGCGGAACTGAAGCGACGAGGCAAGCAAGGATTGGTCGTAATCGTTGATAATTTAGATCGGGTCGATCTGCGTCCTATGCCAGTCAGCGGACGATCGCAACCGGAATATCTATTTATCGATCGCGGCGAACAACTCCGCAAGTTAAAGTGCCATGTTGTTTATACCATCCCCCTGTCGCTGATTTTCTCTAATGAGTGCGAAACGCTGAAAAACCGTTTGGGAGGTGGCTTAACCCCCAAGGTTTTACCAATGGTTCCGGTGAGGTTGCGAACGGGGGATGAGTGCGTGGCGGGGATGTCCTTGTTACGTCAAATGGTGTTGAAACGAGCATTTCCCGATCCAGCGATCGCAACAGAGTCCGAACAAATTCTCGCAATTTTTGATACTTCAGCAACGCTCGATCGCCTGTGTTGGATTAGTGGCGGTCACGTCCGCAATCTATTGGGTTTATTGTATAGCTGTTTGCAACAGCAAGACCCGCCCTTATCGAAAGATTGTCTAGAAAGCGTGATTCGCGAACGTCGAGATTATCTGATTTCCTCTATTGACGATCGAGAATGGGAACTGCTGTTTCAGGTGGTAAAGCAGCAAACGGTTCGCGGCGATATTGAATATCAAACCTTGCTTCGCAGTCAGTGGGTTTATGAATATCGCGACTCTGAAGGTTCGTGGTTTTGCATCAACCCGGCTTTAGCAGAAACAAGGAAATTTCAACAATGGCTTCGCAACAACCCGATAACGCTGTAGAACAAAACCAACAGGCGCTGACTCGACTCACGAGAGCCATTAGCCTGTCTCAGGGACAATTTTCCCTCGTATTTGTGCGCTGCAACTACGAGCAATTACAAAACCAGGTATTACAGCAGTTACAGGCACGCTTTTTGCCGAAGTTTGAGGACAAAACCCCAGATTACCATCAGGGGAAGATTTGCGCGATCGCGCTTCCACCCACCGCACGCACGCTGTTTCATACCGTTCATGGGAAACTTTGTCATCCTCAGATCCAGCGCGAGAATGCGGGAAGTCCACCCCTAGCTTTAATGGTACTGGGTTTGGATCGGGTGAGAGCGGTTGACGATCTGTTGAGTTCCACCAATTTGATCCGCGATGAGTTTCGCAAACGCCTGAGTTTTCCGCTCGTTTTATGGGTGAGCGATCGCACTTTGCAAAAACTCGTACGCCTTGCTCCTGACTTTAGCAGTTTTGCCGCCAATCCGATCAAATTTGAACTTTCTACGCTCGAACTGCAAAATCTGATTGACCAACAGGGGAATCGCTTATTTAACCGTATTCTACAGCCTGATGAGGAAACGAGCGATGCTTCGGTATCCCGACAGCAGCGTTTAGAACTTGACTGCGCGCACCAAGAATTGCAAGCGCGAGGAGTTCAACTCGCACCCGAATTAGAAGCCAGCTTGCATTATATTCTGGGACAAGATGACCGAGAGTGCGATCGCATTGATGATGCTATTTGCCACTATCTCCACAGTTTAAGCTTTTGGCGTTCGAGCAATCAGTTGGCACGCGAGGGGATTTTACTCTTTCATCTGGGATTATGCTATTGTCGCCATGCGGAAAAAGACTGCAAAAATGTTGAGTCTTCCCGCTATCTCTGGGAGGAGGCTTGGATTTATTTAAATCAATCCATAAATGTGTTTGAACAAGCCGGACGCGAGGATATTATTGCTCAAATTATCGGGCAATTGTGTGAAGTGTTGCAACGCCTGGAAGCTTGGGATAGTTTGACAGATTTAACTTACAAAGCGTTGAATTTGCATCAAAAATATGGCTTGAAGTTACAACTGGCTTTAGACTATGGCTTTTTAGCCAAAATGGCGCTACAACAGCAACAATGGCATCAAGCGATCCAACTGGCAAAAACGTCGCTGGCGCTGTTTGGGGAAATGCAAGCCGCAAGTATCTCAATAACGGGACTTCAGCCGCAACCGCTAGGGTTGTATCGCGGGTTGTGGGAGCAAATTTTCCGCTTAATTTTAGCGAAGGCGCAGCGACGCATTGGCGAGTTGGATGCGGCGTCAGTGACTCTGGAAAAAGCCTCTCAGGGGTTAATTGCTGCGATCGCCAATAGCGATCCGCGTTACGATCGAGAGCGCTATCTGCGATTATTAAAGGGATTGCGATCGCTCTATTTTGCAGAAGGCTGCTATCGTTCGGCATTCTTGTTACAAAAGGAACAGCGTTCTATTGAGCAACAATACGGTTTTCGTGCCTTTATTGGTGCGGGACAATTATTACCGGCTAGGGAACTTCCTCCTCCCCATGCTTTCCCAAACTCTCCCCTCAATTCTCTTCAGGTTGCAGATGCGATCGCAGCTTCCAATCGCCAACAGGATGTTCTGCGTCTGATTGAACGGATTAGCCGTCGCGATTATAAACTGACTGTAATTCACGGTCAATCGGGGGTGGGGAAAAGTTCAATTGTTGCGGCTGGTTTAGTTCCCGCTTTAAAGTCAACTCCCATTGGCACCTATACGGCTTTACCGATTGTGATTCGAGTATATCGCGATTGGGTTGGCGTTTTAGGACGGACTTTGAATGAAGCATTACAAGATTTAGAAAGACAAACCACTCCCATTGTCTCCCTCGCGCCTTTACCCGCTTCGGCGCTAGAGTACAGCGCCACGGCTGTTAATGCTGCACCCCGAACCCTCATTTCTGCCAGCGCTATTCTCAATTGTTTGCGAAAAAATGAGGATCGCAATCTTTTAACGGTTCTCATCTTTGACCAATTTGAAGAATTCTTTTTTGCCTGTCCTTCTCCCAAAGAAAGACAAGCGTTTTATCGATTTTTCAAAGATAGTTTGAATTTGCCGAATGTCAAAATCATCTTATCCATTCGCGAAGATTATTTGCATCATTTACTGGAAATTGAATCCCATACTGACTTAGCCAAAATCGGCTGTAATGTTCTTGACAAAGTTAACCGCTACCCCTTGGGAAACCTGTCCCGCCAAGATGCCTTTCAGGTCATTGAACGCCTGACTCAGAAAGCTAATTTTGAATTAGAGAAATCTCTGATTCAAGCCTTAGTCAACGATTTGGCTAAAGAAACCGGAGAAGTTCGCCCAATTGAGTTACAAATTGTGGGCGCGCAACTCCAAGCCGAAAATATTAACACCTTGAATAAGTATCAACAATCCGGTTCTAAGCAGCGATTAGTTGAACGATTCTTAGAAAAAGTTGTACAAGATTGCGGCGTTGAAAACGAATCCTTAGCCCGTCAAATCCTCTATCTTTTAACAGATGAAAATGATACGCGACCCTTAAAAACCCGTGCAGAGTTGGTTGGCGAACTCCCCAATGATGCAGAAGCAATCGATCTAATCTTAGAAATATTCATCGATTCAGGGATTGTTTATCTCATCCCAGAAACACCCGCCCATCGCTATCAGTTGGTTCACGATTATTTAGTCCGCTTTATCCGCGATCGCGAACAGCATAACTTAACAGAAGAACGCGACGAACTTCGCCGAAGTAACGAAGCCATCAAACAAGAAATTAAAACTATTAGCGAACAAAACTCGCTGTTAGCCCAACTCGCCGACGCCCGCTATCAAGTCCTCGAAAAAGACTTAGAAACCCTCATTCCCAACCAAGACAAAAGCAATCTCTTTTCCGAACTCTGGGCCGCCCGCAAGCAAGATGAATTTAATCATATTGTTATCTCCCAATTGCGCCAAGAAGAAACCCTGTTAAACGCCTTAGCCATTGCCAAACAAAAACGCTTAGAAAGCGAGAACAAGCAAAAGCAATTTCTCAACAGTGCCTTAGTCAGTTCCATTGTTGCTATTTGCGTCTTAGCAACCTCAACCTCAATCGCATTTTTCCAAAGCCATCAAGCCGCCATTAGCGAAATTAAAGCAATTAGCGCCACCTCCGAAGCCTTATTTGCATCCAACAAACAAATTGATGCGCTTAAAGAAGGATTGAGGGCAGCCCAGAAACTTAAATCAATCGCCAAAATATCCAACCCAACGGGCAAAAATAGATTCAATTTCCTACCCGCATTCTGGGTAGATAGTCAGGCCCAAACTAAAGTTCTCATGGCCCTGCAACAAGCCGTGTATGAAGTCCGCGAATATAACCGTTTAGAAGGTCATTCTGATGCTGTACTGGGCGTCAGTTATAGTCCCGATGGAGAGTTAATTGCGTCTGCAAGTTGGGACAAAACCGTTAAACTGTGGCAAGCCAATGGCAAGCTGATTCAAACCTTACAGGGTCATCGCGATCGCATCAGTAGCCTCAGCTTCAGTCCCGACGGTCGCCTGCTCGCTTCCGCCAGTTGGGATGGTACCGTTAAACTGTGGCATCGTAACGGCACCCCCACAGACATTACCCTTAGCGGACATCGCGACAAAATTCTCAGCGTCACCTTCAGTCCCGATAATCGTTTGATTGCCACCTCTAGCGCCGATTCTACCCTCAAACTGTGGCAACTCGACGGCACCCTCATCAGAACCCTCACCGGACATACAGCCCCCGTTACTAGCGTTAGTTTTAGTCCCAATGGTCAATTGTTGGTTTCCGGAAGCGCAGATAACACCCTCAAAATTTGGCGTACCGACGGGACTCTCGTCCGTACCTTAAACAACCACATAAACCAAGTCACCAGCGTCAGTTGGAGTCAAGACGGCGAACGCATCGCATCGAGTAGTTTAGATAAAACCGTGAAACTCTGGAGTCCGAACGGTCAACTGTTGCAGACCTTAAGCGACCATGACGATAGCGTCTTTTCTGTTAGTTTTAGCCCCGATAGCCAAACCCTCGCGTCTGCAAGTTGGGATAATAGCGTTAAACTCTGGAGTCGAGAAGGAATCTTACTCAATACCTTACAAGGTCATACCGACTGGGTATTTGGCGTCAGCTTCAGTCCCGATGGTCAAACCCTAGCCTCTGCCAGTCGAGACAGAACCGTCAAACTCTGGCGATTAGATAATACCTTACTCACCTTTCTCAAAGGGCCGGGTAGCGCAGTCAATGGCGTGAGTATTAGTCCCGATGGTCAACATATCGCTTCGGCGGAGAAGGATACCACCATTAAACTTTGGCGAAATGCGGTCTTGCAAACCCGCTTATCCGATATCTCAGAACCAGCGGTTGTGGAAGGCGCATTACTGCAAACCCTCAGAGGTCATCAAGACTCAGTAAACGCCGTCAGCTTTAGTCCCGATGGTCAATTCCTCGCTTCCGCCAGCGCCGATAAAACTGTGAAACTGTGGCAAGTGGGAGGTCAACTTCAACAAACCTTTAACGGCCATCAGGATGTCGTTTTGGGAGTGAGTTTTAGTCCCGACGGTCAGTTGATTGCTTCAGCCAGTGCAGATAAAATGATTAAACTCTGGCAACCGGATGGGAGTTTAGTCACCACCCTTTCCGGTCATACCCAAGCTGTAAATTGGGTGAGTTTTAGTCCCAATGGTCAGTTAATTGCTTCAGCCAGTGAAGATCGTACCGTTAAACTCTGGCAGCGAGACGGAACGTTATTGCGAACTTTAGAAGGACACCAAGATAGCGTTTGGGTGGTGAGTTTTAGTCCCGATGGTCAGCTTATCGCCTCTGCGGGGCCTGACTATACGGTTAAGCTTTGGGACTTAGGGGGAACTCTCCAAGCGACTTTAAGCGATCATCGAGATTGGGTAACAAGCGTCAGTTTCAGTGCCGATGGTCAAACATTAGCCTCTGCTAGTGCGGATAATACCATTAAACTCTGGAGTCGCCAGGGTCGTTTATTGCATACTCTCAAAGGTCATAATAGCGGCATCACCAGTATCAGTTTCGGCCCAAAAGGGGCAATGCTGGTTTCTGCGGATACAAATGGGACGGTGATTCTCTGGAATTTAGCAGAATTAAACCTAGATAGCCTCATCAGTCGCGGTTGTCGCTGGTTATCGGACTATTTACAACATAATCCCAATGCTAAGAGCGATCGCACTCTCTGTCTCTAGAGTGCTGAGTGCTTCTCCAAGTGCTGAGTGTAAAGTGCTGAGTGCTGAGTGGGAAGAGAGTACGGAGTTACAACAGAGTGCTGAGTCTGAAGTTTCCCCCCATCCTCTTACCTCCAAATCCCAAATCCCAACTCCCAATTCCCCTCTTCTTTATTTCCCCAAATCCTAACTCCCAACTCCCAATTCCCTCTTCCCCCCATCTCCCAATTCCCTTCCCAAAAGTGGGCATACTAGAAAAAACCGCCGCAAGGGGCTATGACCATGAGCGATATATTTAAGGGATTTGAACAACTGCTTGAACTGGCCAAAACCTTAGAAGATAAGCTGGAAAGTGGGGAAATAAAGACCGATTTTCAAGTTCGCTCGGTTAGTAGTATCCCTCGGCAGGGTAATATTCCTCGGAGTGGGGTGCGGGTGAACCGTCCTGCCTCTTCTGCGACGGATTCCACGCAATCTGAGGTCATTGTGACTCCGCCGCCCCAAGGGACGACAGCAGCCGCTACGCCCTCTTTGGGACAGGTGGGGGGGCTAGGTTCTGTGTTGCAGGAGTTGCGCGAGTTGGTGGAAATTCCCCTAAAGCGCCCGGAGTTGTTGGAACGGCTGGGTTTAGAACCGCCGCGAGGGGTGTTGTTGGTAGGTGCGCCGGGGACGGGGAAAACGTTAACAGCGCGATCGCTCGCATCGGAACTCGGAGCAAGCTATATTGCGATTAATGGCCCGGAGATTATGGGCAAATACTATGGGGAAGCGGAAGGAAAACTCCGGGAAATCTTTGAGAAAGCTAGCCAGTCGGCCCCTTGTCTGATTTTTATTGATGAGATTGATAGTTTAGCTCCCGATCGCGCCAAGGTGGAAGGGGAAGTAGAGAAGCGGGTGGTGGCGCAACTCCTGGGTTTGATGGATGGGTTTGCAGCCGCGAAGGGAGTGATGGTACTGGCGGCGACGAATCGCCCAGATCATCTCGATCCGGCACTGCGTCGTCCGGGACGGTTTGATCGGGAAATCTTGTTTCGCGTTCCAGACCGTCAGGGACGCTTGGAAATTCTCCAGATTTTAACCCAAAAAATGCCGTTAGGGACGGATGTGGATTTGGAGGCGATCGCATCTACCTCGGTGGGTTTTGTGGGGGCGGATTTGAAGGCGTTGTGTCAAAAGGCGGCTTACAATGCGTTGCGCCGTCAGGTTCCGGGGATGGATGCCCAAGTTCCGGAGACGATGGAGATTCTTGCAGAAGATTTTACAGGGGCGATCGCAGAAATCAAACCCTCGGTGCTGCGTTCGGTGGAAATTGAATCCCCCGATGTGGCTTGGGATGATATCGGCGGCTTGGAGGAGATTAAACAAACGCTGCAAGAATCTGTAGAAGGTCAACTCCTCTATCCGGAACTGTATCAACAAACGGGTGCAAAAGCGCCGCGCGGTATCCTATTATGGGGCCCTCCGGGAACGGGTAAAACCTTACTAGCTAAAGCAGTCGCTTCCCAAGCCAGGGCCAATTTTATCGCCGTTTCGGGTTCGGAACTCCTTAGCCGTTGGGTTGGCGCTTCCGAACAGGCGGTGCGAGATTTGTTTGCGAAAGCCAGACAAGCGGCCCCTTGCGTGGTATTTATTGATGAAATTGATACTTTAGCCCCGGCGCGGGGTCGTCATGTGGGAGACTCTGGTATTAGCGATCGCGTTGTCGGTCAATTGTTAACAGAACTCGATGGCGTGCAAACGGCGGCGAATATCCTGTTAATTGGTGCCACGAACCGTCCCGATACGTTAGATCCTGCCCTACTGCGGGCCGGACGGCTAGACTTGCAACTCAAAGTCGATTTACCCAACCCCCCCAGCCGCCTTGCCATTTTACAAGTCCACAACCAAGGAAGACCGCTTAAAGGGGTTAACTTAGCTGAATTTGCCGAACAAACGGAAGGCTGGAATGGCGCAGATTTAGCTCTGTTAAGCAATCAAGCAGCCCTTGAAGCGATTCGTCGCTATCGTAGCACTGGATGCATCGATCCTAGCCAAATTCAAATTACCCCAGAAGATTTTAACCGCGCCTATCAACTGCTGCTAGCCCAAGGAAAAGCTTAATCGCGATTGAGGGGGTATTGCAAAATGCGATCGCCCCCTCGTAATTTAGCTTGATGTAAGGCCGCTTCGGCATCAATCGCCAGACTTATCGGCATACTATTGCGCTGGGGAATGGCACTACTCACCCCAAAACTCATGGTGACATAGGCACGCGCGGGCGAATTGGCATGAAATATCTTTAATTGATTCACCGCCGTCCGAATTTTGGTTGCGACTCGCATCGCCCCCGATGCATCCGTATTCGGTAAGAGAATAATAAACGCATCCATTGTATAGCGAACCGTTAAGTCTGCCGGACGCTGCACCCCTTTTTGGATCGCTTGCGCCATTTGTTGCAAGCACTCATCTCCGATTTCCTGACCGTAGGTGTAAAGATAATGGGAAAAGGCATCGACTTGACAGACAATCAGCGATAGGGGTTGCAATTCGCGTCCCATGCGCCGCCATTCTTGTTCGAGATATTCTTCAAACCGACGGCGGTTAGCCAGTTGCGTCAGCGGGTCGATGGTGGTTTGGCTTTCTAGCTTTTCGCAGAGTTCGGTAATCTTTTGTTGGGCGGTAAACTCTCCATAACGCGATCGCTCAAACCCATAAACGGCTACGCTACAAATAACACTCAACCCAGCTAAATTCAGATAGGTTTCTAAAATATTGTGGGGATAAAGTTCCACCAGAGGCAATTGCAAAAGCCAATAGGCGATCGCAAAATAGACTAAAGGCAGAGCTTGCGCGATCGCGTGCATCCACCACCGCACTGGAAAGCACACCCCCTGAAGCAAAAACATCAATATCCACACCTGCGGGTCAAAAAACGCCTGACCTCCCAGGGAAGCCAACACTTGGGGAAGCAACGTCACGCTTCCAGACGCAACCCCCAACCCTATCCAAGGGTTCCAACTGCCCCAAACCGAGAGAGAAAATCCCCAACTGGCGGCTAAAGCCACTCCAGTAGATAAACGCAGACTCAAGAGACGCATTGCCACAGGATCTGAGGTGGCAACATTTTCTAATAAGACAAAAACAATAAAACTCCCTAAAATAACCCCCAGTCCTAACCGCAGTCGGTTGACTATCCACTGTCGTCGCCACACCTGATAGCGATGAACCAGGGAAGGGGGAGACGCCTGCAAATTTAGGGATGCTGTTGCCAATTCAATTGACTGCAAATCCTCAGACATTATCGAATACTTAGGTTTCCCTTCCGCCTTGGATGAAGAATTGGGCGCGCTGCCAAACTTGTTCGCCCACTTGTCGGCCTAAACGTATCCCATTGACATTGCCATCGTGAAAATGAATTCCACCATAGATGCGAGACATCCCCGCTTGGGCGGCCGCCTCGGAAAAGGTTGCCCAGGACAGGGTAATATCCGTTTGGGGATAGGTACCCGATTCAATGCGCGAGGTTCCTTGGAAAATCGTGGTAGAAGCCCCAAAAACATCGCTGCCTGTAAACCGCTTCAGCACTTCGGCGGAAGCAGCACTAAAGGTACTGTGTCCGGAAACATACTCAGAAAAGGGCGGTGTTGTTAGATAAGGTCTCCAGTCTGACCCATTAATGGTTTGTTTGCCAAGTCCGGGGCCGCCCCAAGCTTCTACGGCTTCATCCTTGTAAATATAGCGAATCGCGCTAATCGGTCGCACAAAGTCGTAGTAACGTTTGGCTTCCCAAGCTGCAATTCCGGCATCAAAAACGGCATTACCAAGGGTAAAAAACAGTTGTACGTCTTGGTCTAAGGTATGGGTATCGCGTTCGGAAACAAATTGCCCAATACTCAACCAAGTTCCAGGCGGGAAGGAGGTTCCGGCCCCGCTTTCCCAAAACTCGGCAATCATTTTTTGCGTGTCGGTGAGGTTGGCGCTAATAGTGAGGACTTCATCGACTTGTTCGCGGAATTCTAAACTCCCGTAAGCTGGAGGTGCAGGCGGCCGGAACTGGGAACCGGAGGTTAACCCAAAAGGTTTAATGTCTCCCCAGTGGGGGGTGAGGAATTTCTGGGTTTGACCGTTGGGTAGGCGTAAGGGCTGCCAGTAGTTGGGGTCTTTAATCAGGTCTGCGCTATTTTCGGGGAGATATCCTGTAAAGTCTTGATATTGTTCGAGTTGGTTCGATCCGTCAATATGGCAATATTCCAGTAAGGCTTGGGCGGATTGATAGCCGATACCGCTAGGCGTGGTAGATTGGGGGGCGGTATTTTGTGGATCGTAACCCAGTTGAGCCATCACGCTATTAAACAGGTCTACCTGGGTGGGGAATAAGTCTACTAGCGTCCAGTAAGCCGCATAGCTGATGGCTTCGCTTTTGTTAAAGACGGTATTCTCGCTTTCGGGTTGTTGCAGAGTATCGCCTAACTGAGTGGCGATCGCAATCGGGTCATAGGCCGCCCACGCATCAAAAATCGCGGTATGGACGATAGCATAAGCCCTAGAGGCAATCGTCGGGCCGGGGTTGGTGTTGCGGACGGCTTCTTGGGCAACTTCATCCCAAATGACGACGGTACGGGCACAAGGATCGCGTCCCTCGTTGATGCCAAAGCGCAGATAATGTTCTAAACAGTTCACTATACCCCCTGTTAAAGGGTCTACGGCGGCGGCAACATCGAGGTTTTCTCGACGATAAAAGCTTTCGTTGAATAGGGCGCTAGGGTCGCGCTGTTCGTACTGTCCGTGTTTGAGATAATGGTCGAGGCCGCAAATAAAAAAACCGTTTTCTACTGCAACGGCGACGCCTTCGTTTTGGGCTAGGTAATAATTTTCATTAAAAAAAGCGCTAGGGTTGCGCTGTTCGTGCTGTCCGTGTTTAAGGTAATGGTCAAATCCAGAGGTAAACCCCCCGTTGGCGACGGCTTCAGCCACACCTTTGTAGAGGCTGAGATAGTAACTTTCATCAAAGAGGTCTTGCAGTTCTAGCATAGGTCTAGAAGGAATCGATTTGGTAATCCTTAGTATGCCAAAATCGCTGTAAAAGTAGTAAAAACAATTGAAATTGTATGAATATCTGAGTAAAGTTTTGATTAAGATTCTCGTCGTTGGCTGATAAAAGTAATCAAAAGAAAGCAATTTCCCGTGGTTTTACTGGAGAGATTGCGATCGCAGTCTTTAATTTTCCTCAAAAAATGCGTTTTGCGTCCATTTACTGAGATACTAAAGTATTTTTTAATACATGACTTAAGGGGCGATCGCTTTCCTCAAACCTAGTAAACTCAAAGAAGGATCGAGAGATATCCATTAGATTGAGGAATCTCAATCTGGGCAAACAAGAAACTGAATTCCTTTGTCTGTCTACCCTTTAGTTGGCTATCTTTTTGAGGGCGATCGCTCATGATTTACACATCCAAAAATCATCAATCTTGTACCCTCCTGCTATTAGTTGGACTCAAAGGATCGGGTAAAACATGGATTGGTAGTGTTTTAGAAAAACATTTAGCCATTCAGTTTCTAAAAATTGAACCTCTATTTTTGGAACTGTTACGCAAACAACCTTCGCCCACAGGTATTGACTTAGAAAAAAAAGGCTTCCAAATGGTTCTAGACCGTCTCGACGAACTTGCCCAAAACCATGAAATTCTCTGTATAGAATCTACGGGAACAGCCCATACCTTTCCAGAATTATTAAAAACTCTCCAACAAAGCTATCATCTACTCATCGTTCGCATCAAAGCCCCCTTGGAAACCTGTAGAGAACGCGTCCTCGCGCGAGATTCTTCAGTTCATATCCCAGTTTCCGATACGCGACTCACCGAAATTAACCAACGCGCCCTACAACTCGATTTACCCTGGGATTTAGAAATTGACAATTCTGAATTCCAAGCCGAAAATACCCTTATTAACGCCTTCCAAGACCTACTTCCCAGAAATCTTAATGACACCCTTTGTTGAAGAAGATGAATTGTCCTCCTCTTAAGCGCATTCTGTTTGTCGAAGACGATCCGGATATTCAAACCGTTGCGAGTCTTGGCTTAAAAGCAGTGGGCGGGTTTACAGTACAAATTTGTTCTTCAGGGAAAGAAGCCGTTGAAACCGCCCCACAATTCGATCCCGATCTGATTTTATTAGATGTGATGATGCCGGGAATGGATGGAATTTCCACGCTGAAAGCCTTGCGCCAACTCCCGGAAACCAGCGAGACGCCCATTATCTTTTTAACGGCGAAGGTGCAAACCCATGAAGTCCTCTCCTATAAGCAGTTGGGCGTTCTGGATACGATCGCCAAACCCTTCGATCCGATGACGCTTTCCACGATTATTCAGCAAATGTGGCAAGCGTACCATAACAGTTAGGTTAAACGTTGCAAGGGTGCGATCGCCGGATCGAGAATTTTGCGTCCCCCTCCCGAAAACTCAACCGCGATGGACATCTTTGTTCCAGAACTGAAAATATGGGTGACGTTACCGACACCAAAGGTGGTGTGCAAAACGCGATCGCCTACTTGCCAATTTTGGGGCGTGTTGGCGCTAGGGCGTTTGCGGGTTTTTGCGCCTGGGGCTTTTGCAGTCTCGGCGGAGGGAACCGTTGTAAACCGTTTGGAGGGTACAGAATTACTGAGTAAGTCTGTTGGGAGTTCGGCTAAAAATTGGGAAGAAACAGCAGGTTCTCGCGTAGCCCACAGGCGGCGCGATCGCGCATGGGTTAAGAATAGCTGTTCTTGGGCGCGGGTGATCCCTACATAACACAAGCGTCTCTCTTCTTCTAAGGAGGCGGGATCGTCAATGCTGCGGAAGTTGGGAAAAAGACCTTGTTCTAACCCCACCAGGAAGACGACGGGAAACTCTAAACCCTTAGCCGAATGCAGTGTCATCAGGGAGACAGACTCTTGTCCTTCTTGCAGGTTATCTAAATCTGAAGAAAGAGAGGCGCTGGCTAAAAAGTCTTCTAGGGTGGCGTCTAGATTCTCTTCTTCAAACTGTAAAATGGCGTTAAATAGCTCAAAGACGTTTTGCAAGCGGTTTTCGGCTTCATCAGTTCCTTGGCTTTTCAAATCTTGGATATAACCCGACTCTTCCATAATTGCTTGGGCAATTTCGGAGGCTTTGCGATCGCGCCAATTGTCTTTAAACTGGCTCATCAGTTGGGTAAACTTCAATACCGCTTTCGCCGAACGACCTGCTAAGGTCTGTACTGAGGTTTCATCCGCCAGCATTTCCCACAGGGGAACCCCCAGTTCTGAGGCGGCGTTAACCAGGTTATCAATGGTGGCTTTGCCAATTCCGCGTCGAGGCGTGTTAATGGTACGCAGCAAACTCATCGTATCCGCAGGATTGACAAGAGAGCGAAGATATGCTAAAGCGTCTTTAACTTCTTTGCGATCGTAGAATTTCAACCCCCCAACCACATGATAGGGAATATTCGACCGGACTAAGATTTCTTCTAAAGGTCGAGATTGAGCATTGGTTCGATAAAGAATAGCAAAATCGCCCCAATTTTCCGCCTCAGTGTTGCGTTGGAGTTGGCGAATTTGTTGAACCACAAACTCCGCTTCATCTTGTTCATCTTCGGCTTGGTAATAATAGATTGGCGAACCCGGATCGCGCGTGGGTTTAAGAACTTTATCGATTCGTTCTGTATTCTTTTCAATTAGATGATTCGCGGCTTGCAGGATATTTTCTCGCGAGCGATAATTCTCCTCCAATTTAACCATTGTGCGCGTATCATCATCCGGCAAACCATCGCCAAAGTCGCCTTGAAAGTCCATCAAAATGGTAAAATCAGCCATGCGGAAAGAATAAATCGACTGATCCGCATCGCCAACCACAAAAATAGAGCGATTTTGCCAATCTTTAAAGGCGCTAGACTCAACTCCCCCCGTTACCAATAGACGAATTAAATCATATTGCGTCCGGTTGGTATCTTGATATTCATCAACTAAGATATGACAGAATTTGCGATGCCAATAGGCTAAGATTTGCTCATTTTGCTGGAATAGCTGAACGGGGACTAAAATCAGATCGTCAAAATCTAGAGCATTATTTTCTGCCAGCTTATCCTGATAAAGGCTATAAACTTGGGCAATGGTTCTCCCGCGATAGTTTGGCTGAGAACGCTCAAACTCTTGGGGCGATAAACCTTGGTTCTTGGCGTTACTAATCGCGTAACGAACGGATTTATGATTAAACTTTTTATCGTCTAAATTGAGTTGTTGCGTGACAATTTGCTTAACGAGGCTTTGAGCATCGCTTTCATCAAAAATAGAGAAATTCTGGTTCCAACTCCGTCCTTTCTCATCCTTGTACTTATTGATATCAAAACGGAGAATTTTGGCACAAAGCGCGTGAAACGTTCCTACCCAAAGCGGTTTAATATAGGTTTTATAGATGCGCGATCGCACTCGCGTTTGTTCGTCTGGGTTCAGCGCTTCCCAAGGTTTCCCCGTAAAACTGACTGAAAGCTGTTGAGCAAATAACTTTTCAATCCGTTCTTTCATCTCCCGCGCGGCTTTATTGGTAAACGTCACCGCTAGGATATTTTCGGGATCGACTCGATGTTGCAAAATTAAATTCGCAATCCGATAAGTTAGCGCCCGCGTTTTACCGGAACCGGCACCCGCCACCACCAACAAGGGGCCGCAAAAATGCTCAACCGCCAATCTTTGGGACGAATTAAGATGACTGAGGAAGTCAATAGTCTGAGTCATAGTGAGGGAAGAAGGGAGTTGGGAATTAGGAGTTGGGGGTTGGGGAAGAGGAGGATGGGGGGAAGAAGGGGGTTGGGAGTTGGGAGTTGGGGGTTGGGGAAGAGGAGGATGGAAGGGAAGTGAGGGTGGGGTTGGGCCGATCGGTATACTATGAATTATGAATGGGCTTCAATGGGGTATTCTTCGATAACCTCTACACAATGGGCGACGCTGCTGCGCTGTTTCATTGCGTCCACTAAGGCTTCGTAGGCTGACCAATGGGCTTGAAGGAGGGTTTGGGCTTGCAGAATGGCAAATCTTTCTTTGGTTTCGCATTCTGTTAGCGATCGCCTGAGTTGTTGCGTCCATAATAGACGTAATTTCTGGCGGTCATCATATCCCCCTTCTACCGCACCATACACTAACTTTTCTGCCGCAGAACCCGCCATCCAGACGGTAAAATAGCGGTCTACCAACTGGGCGCTCAAGCTACCCTGTTGGAATTGGGCTGCGAGTTCTGTATCATCAAAACTCACCCCCCCTTGTCCGGGTTGTCCTTGCTGGAGGGCTTCCCACGCAGTTAGGGTATATCCAGAAATCGGGATATTGTATAAATAGGCTACCAGGAAATGACCCGCTTCGTGATGGACAATGCGATCGCGATATTGTGCTGAACGCCCCGATAATAAATCCAACAGCAGATTGCGTCCTTTCCCCTGCAACGTTAAGGCATCCAGGGTGGCTAAACTCAAGACGCCAAACGTCGCCGCCGCTGGAATAAAGGGCGAAAGATGAAACATCGGCCCTAATAAACTCGATAGGGTCATGGCAAACACAGAAATTGCTATTAAGTTGAGAGATGTTTGATTCATCTTTCCCCCTCATTTTGCGTCAGAGAATGGGCCTTATAAAACGTTTCTAAGCTATGACTATCGCCAACAAAGCGCCAATGCCACGGTTCGTAACTCACCCCTTGGGGATTATCCCTGGGAAATGAAATCTCAAAACTATAGTAGGCGGCATTTTGGTTCAGCCATTGAAACGCCCGCGTATTCTCAAAATCTGGACTGAGGTGAGTGGATGGCACATCTGCATCGCCAATATCCACCGCGTAGCCGGTATGATGTTCGCTATAACCGGGAGGGGCGCTGACTTGGGCGCGTTGGGTGGCCACTTGTCCCCGTTGGGCTTTAACGTCAAAAAATAGATAATCTTGGTCATTCACCGACCGAAAACCAGAAATTGGGACGAGAACCACGCCATCGCGTCGGGCAGCATTCGCCATTTCCTGATACCGAGCCGCCGCCGCTCGCCGCAATTTAATACTACCATCGGGAACGATTGGTGCCAGTTCTTCAGCCGGGGCCTCTTCATAGGGTAAATGACCGAGTAACCCTTGAGTTAGGGGGTTGGGCGATTCTGTCGCGGTGGGTGTTGGTGAAGGCGAGGGTAAAGTCGTGTCTGAGGAAACTAGAGGCGGCGAAGCATCGGGAGAGGGCGATGCTACCGGGGTGGGTGCAGATTGCCCCACATACCAAAATCCTAACCCGGCGGCGATCGCCCCTAAGCCCAACACGCCCAACAGGATAGCGGCTAAAGGGGGGCGAGAAGAGGGTTGAGTTTCAGGCGTATCGCGTAAAGCTTCTGGGATATCCTCAAACGTTTGCTTAAAATCTACCGCCTTCTGTTCGGTGAAACTCATCGGTTTCGGTTCTGAGTCTGGTTGGGTATCCCGATGTTGATTTTGACTTTGCGACTCCTGCACAATCTTCTCCCCACTCTTCTTTAGCATTTTAGACGCGATCGCCCTCACTCGCCGATGCCAGACCTTCATGCTGGGCGGCGAGTTCCGCTAGCGTCAAGTCCTCGTAGCGTTCAAACGGCTGATGAATCCACGGATTATCCGGTAAATAATCGACATAGTAATCGGGAATTAAGATAGAACAGGCTTTGCACCACAGAACGCCCGTGCGAATTTCCTCAATTTCTTGCCCATAATATTGCTGAAGCCACTTCACGCATTCTTGCAGAGAAACACCTGAATCAGCTAAATCGTCTACCAGTAAGACGCGGCTTCCCAGCTTTTCCGAAGTCATGGTTAAATGCTGGGCAAAGCGAATTTCACCCCGCACTCGATTTTCAGGCCCCGTGTAAGATGAAGCAGCAACAATCGCTAACGGCTTTTTATACAGGCGACACAGCAAATCGCCAACCCGCAAACCCCCTTTGGCAATACAGACAATTTGATTAAAATCCCAGCCCGATTGATAAACTTTAACCGCTAACTGTTCGATCTTGCGATTGTACTCAGACCAAGAAACATATAAATCCGACATAATGGCGTCTAAATTGTGGATTGAAGGTTTGAGCAAAAGACCCTGACGCCGCCAAGCAACGATCGGATCAAGGACGATCATACAACTGCTCTAGAGTTCTGTTCGTCGAGGGTGCGATCGCCCTGTAGAGAAGTGTCACCGCTTGAGATATAACTGAATCATCCTCGCCTTCAGTGAATGAATCGCCTATCCACAGGATATCCATGACCAGTACCAGTTCTGAAACGCCAGCCAACTCGGAAAAATTAAGCTTTTCACTCAAGCTCGCTTATGGGGCGGGGGATTTAGGAACCGCAATTACAGCGAATATCTTAATCTTTTTTCTGCTCCCTTTTTTCACCAATGTTGCCGGAATTCCGGCGGGGTTAGCGGGTACGGTCTTAATGATTGGTAAGATTTCCGATGCGATTAACGATCCGATTATCGGGGTTTTGAGCGATCGCACTCGCCATCGTTGGGGACGCCGTTTACCCTGGATGATGTATGGAGCCATTCCGTTTGGTATATTCTATCTCTTGCAGTGGATTATTCCACCCCTCAACAACGTGGGGCTGTTGTTTGGCTACTACGTCCTAATTGGCATTCTGTTTAATCTGGGTTACACCTCCATTAACCTCCCCTACGTTGCCCTCACCCCAGAGTTAACCCAAGACTATAACGAACGCACCAGCCTCAACAGCTTTCGCTTCATGTTTTCCATTGGGGGGAGTATCGTCTCGTTACTGCTGGCGATGGTGATTTTCAGTGTGGGAGATAACCCCGCCCAGCAATACTTGATTTTGGGCTTAGTCTGTACTGCGATCGCAATCGTCTCTTTATACTCTTGTATTTTTGGGATTCGCGATCGCGTCATGCAAGCCGAACGCCGCTTTAACGAACGCGCCGACACCAGCGCCAGCATTCCCCTCGCCCAACAGTTGCGCGTCGCCTTTAGCAACCGTCCCTTCCTCTACGTGATTGGCATTTACCTGTGTTCTTGGCTAGCCGTGCAAGTCACCGCCAGCATTTTGCAGCTTTATGTCGTCAGCCACATGGGATTGCCCATTCAAACCTTTACCACCGTTGCCCTCGCCGTCCAGGGCACCGCCTTAGTCATGCTATTTGTCTGGAGCAAAGTTAGCCAGCGGTTCGGCAAAAAATCCGTGTACTTCATGGGAATGGGCCTATGGATGATTGCCCAATTTGGCTTGCTGATGCTGCAACCCGGTCAAATTACCTTGATGTATATCCTCTCGATTCTGGCGGGTTTTGGCGTTTCCACCGCCTATCTCGTTCCTTGGTCGATGCTACCCGATGTGATTGAACTCGATGAACTCAACACCGGGCAGCGGCGAGAAGGTATCTTTTATGCGTTTATGGTTCTCCTCCAAAAAATCGGTTTAGCCCTCGGCTTATTTCTGGTGGGTATAGCCCTCGAAGCTGCTGGTTACATCGAAACCGCCGCCGGACAACCCCTCCCACAACAACCCGAATCTGCCATCCTGGCCATTCGCCTCGCCATTGGGCCATTACCGATGGTGTGCTTAATTGGGGGAATGATTTTAGCCTATTTCTACCCCATTACCCGCGAAATGCACGCCGAAATCTTGTTGAAACTCCGAGAACGCAAACAACAGTCGCCTGACTCTCCCTCGGTTTAACCAAATTCCTGTTCTATAATTCGCCAACTGGCGGCTGTGACTGAGGGTTCTAAACTTAAGCGGCTCACAATTTGCTCTAATAGATGGTCATCGCGGGTTTGCGTCACCATTTCCGCTTCGACTTCAACGCGATCGCTTACTTCTTCTAAATCTTCGCTATGCAAAGAACGTAGCTTCATGTGGCTAGTGCCTAATGCGTGGAGCAATAAGGCTCTCACGTGCGCCTCATCTTTGCTGTGACAGACGAGAGAACACTGATAGCACAATTCCAGTTCAGTCCCTTTGAGAGGTTGTTGATTGATCCGATAGCCCAAGGGTCGCAGAATCGTATTGGAAATCAAAACCGCGATCGCCCCCAGAAAGGCTTGGGACAGAAAGCCAGCGCCCGATAAAGCCCCAATTGCCGCCGCACACCAAATGGTTGCTGCCGTATTTAAGCCGCGCACGCTTAACCCTTCCCGCAGAATGACGCCCCCAGCCAGAAAGCCAATCCCCGAAACGACTTGGGCCGCAATTCGGGTGGGACTGCCTTCATCAGGGGTTAGGACGGAAAGCATCACAAACAGTGCGGCCCCAGTCGCAACAAGGGTATTGGTTCTCAACCCCGCCATCCGCTGTCGCCATTGGCGTTCTAGCCCCAAAGCGGAACCCAAAACAAATGCCACAGCCAACCGCACTGCAAACTCTGTTAATTCCATCCTTCACCTCTGGTATCGCTCTTATTTGAGTTTCTGGTCAATTGCCAGTTGCTCCTTAGCCTGTTGTAATTGCTGCCAAAGCGTTTCAAGCTGCTGAACTGCTTCGGTCGGGGAGATTTTACCACCCGTTTCTAAAGAGCAGGTTATGGCGACGCGGTTGGTAAACTCCTGCAAAGCTTGGTTGAAATTCAGATGCTCTGCAAGTGGTTGTCCGTAATAACGAGAACGGGGGAAGAGGGTTTCTTGAAGTGTCATGTCAGTACCTCACTCAACGCCGATTAATAAGCCCACTAGGGTAAAGTAGATCCATAAACCGGAGAAGTCTTTAATGGTGGTGATAAACGGGTCTGCACCAGGGCCATGATCGAAGCCGAGTTTAAGCATGGTCATGGGTAGGACTGCGCCTAAGATTGCGCCTAGGGTAATTACGCAAGTTAAGGCGACGCCAACCGCTAAACCCAGTTGTGGAACGCCGTTAGGAACGCCTTGCCAGAAATAGGCGGCAACTCCGGCAACTAGCCCTAAAATTAAGCCCATGATGAAACCAATGCGAATTTCTCGCCAGAAATAGGCCATGAACTGGGATGGGGAAATTTGATTCCAGGCTAAACCCCGCGCAAAAATAGTGCTGGATTGAGTTCCTACATTTCCGCCCATATCCATGACGAGGGGAATAAAGACGGCGGCGGCGACAACGGCTTCTAGGGTTTCTTCAAAGCGCTCGATGACGCCCCCAACCAAGAATCCGCCCACTAAGGTGACAATTAAGAAGAGAATTCGCAGGCGGATAGAATACCAAGCCGGACCGCGTACTAATTTTTCACTCCAACCTTTGTCTCGCGTCAGCAGGCTACCGACCCCAGCTTGACCCAAAATGGTCTCGGTGGCTTCTTCTTCAACTAGATCGATGACATCATCAAAGGTGATATCTCCGATTAGGCGTCCTTCGTTATCGACGACGGGAATGGCGGGAAGGTCGTTAACTTTCAGGAGTTGGGCGGCTTTGAGATCGCGATCGCAAGCTCGAACTGCTAGGCTATTCCCTTCAACAAGATCGCTAATCGGTCGATCGGGATCGGCTTTAATTAAGCCAATGGTACGTACAAAGCCCCGATAGTAACGTTCGGCATCAATGAGGAAGACAACGGCGAGTTCGTTGGCGTCTAGATCGGATTCGCGGACGGTGGCGAGGGTGGCGGCGACGGTGGCGGTACTGCGGACGGTGAGAAAGCGCAGGTTCATAATCCGCCCAACGCTGCCTTCGGGATAGCCCAGTAGCAGGTTAGCGGCTTCGCGATCTTTGGGGTTGAGGTTGGCGATTAGCCGTTTGGTGACTTTGGCGGGGAGTTCGTCAAACAGGCGGACGCGATCGTCGGGTTCCATTTTTTCTAGCAAACCCATGACTTCCGGACTTTCCATATCCTGCACCAGTTCGGCTTGGTCTTCGGGTCGAAGATATTCAAAAACGGCGATCGCTTTATTCTTTTCCAGCAGCCGAAAGGCTAAAACGCGCTTGCGGGGTTCAATCTCCATTAGGAGTTGGACTAGTTCTACAGGGGGCAAACGGTTTGCTTCTTTTTTCGCCGCTTCTAGGGCAAACGGTTGCAGCAGGTCGTTCAAAACATTTTGACGCATGATTTCTCTCGACTATTTTTGGGCGATTTTGCCTTAAGTTTTTCAGCATGAGTGGTGTTGCCAAGCATTGATTGCCCAGCAAAATGGCTCGCCAGAATTTGAAGACTTTTCTGGCGTTTCAAGATGAATTTCAGCAAGAAAAATGGACGCGAAATTAATCGCGTTTAATTGAAAGCAAGCACCGGAAATTGAGGCAATTTCCTTGTCGCATTGCTCCAATCCCTCTAAGAAGAGGTCTGAGTTAAAACTGAAAATACATTGGGATGCCGCGCTTTCTGATGCAAACAGAAAACGCAATCAAGCTCGTTGAATACTATTCATTACAGCTATTTAGGGTTTACCTCCTTTCCCCGCAGTCGCCGCGCCCAACAGCGACCGGAGATGAACCCACAAGCTTTAAGTAAAAGCCAAGACGGGCAAGTTCATCAAATCCATCGACTGTTGACCGCAACCGGATCTAGGTTCGGGGTCTTCGTCTGATACAGCAGACTCTTGAAGAGCAGTTAAGCAACTACTACTACCAGGAATCTCCATGTGATTGATTTCCTCAAAAATTACAAAAGTAAGGAAAAGACCAGTAAACTGACGATCTTAATTCTCAGTTTACACTTGGCTTGCCATTCTACAGTGTAATAAACGAACTGATTATTGTCAACCAATCCCAAGAGTTAAGATAATTTTCAAGCTTCTTCTGTATTCCTCATTCAACTCACACAAATCAGCCCATTTTTTATAACCTCTATCCCTAGAAAAGGGTCAGTAAACTTGCAAAACTTCGATTCAAAAACAAAGCTGTTTTACTCCACTTTGCCAGAGCCGGAAAAATAGAGACTCGCCTGTGACTTCCCCAGCCAGCGCCCAACGTCCCCCACCCCCGCATTCTGCAAAACTCGTAAATCCGCTAAGATATCAAAGCAAACGTGAACCGTAGCAGTAAAGGGAAACGCCGGTGCAAGTCCGGGACTGTGCGGCAACTGTGAGCGATATCTTCGCAAGTCAGAACGCCTCTAGTGCTACTTCTCACTCAATTTCCTGCCTTGCACGGGAAAGGAGCCTGAATGCAACTGCAAAATCAACCTCTCAATCTTTCAACCTCAGATCGTTTGAACCTCTCTGCATCTGTTGAACTGCCACCGCTACCCCTTGAACGCCCGTTACTGATGATCGGTCACGGCACCCGCGACGCCGAGGGCAGACAAGGATTTATTGATTTTGCGACTGCTTATCAAAGCCTAGACCCCTCTCGACCCGTGATTCCTTGTTTTTTGGAGTTAACCGAACCGAGCATCCAAGAAGGCGTAGAACGCTGCATTGCTCAGGGGTATACCGATATTTCTGTATTGCCGATTTTGCTGTTTGCGGCCCGTCATAACAAATTTGATGTCACCAACGAACTCGATCGGGCAAAGGCCAAGTATCCTCAGTTAACCTTTCACTACGGTCGCCATTTTGGGATTACCCCCAGTATTTTAGAACTCTGGCGCGATCGCCTCTCTCAACTCGACCATCCCGACATCCCCCGCAGCGAAACCGTATTGCTGGTGGTTGGGCGCGGTTCCAGCGATCCCGATGCGAATGGCGATGTGTATAAATTAGCGCGAATGCTCTGGGAAGGCAGCGGCTATCAAACCGTAGAAACCTGCTTTATTGGCATTACCCACCCCCGTCTCGAAGAAGGCTTCCGCCGCGCCCGCCTCTATCAACCCAAGCGCATCATCGTCTTACCCTATTTCCTGTTTACAGGCGTTTTGATGAAAAAGATTTTTGACATCACCGCCCAACAACAGGAACTTTACCCCAATATCTCCCATAGTTGCTTACCCGAAATGGGTTTAGCACCGCAGTTATTTTCCTTAGCCCGTACCAGAGAAATTGAAACGCAACTCGGACAAGTGCAAATGAACTGCGAGATGTGCAAATTCCGCCTCGTTGCCCAAAGCCAAGGCCATTCCCACAGCCACGATCATCATCACCATCACCACCATCACGCCCACAGTCACGACCATCCCCCCGTCGATCCCTATGCTGACGTAGAGAGCTATCATCAAAGAATCTGGCAAGTCCCCTAATAGTAGTTATGGCTCAAGAATTGCAAATCGGCGATCGCGTTCGTCTGATCGTCGTTCCTCCCTACGTTAAAACCGCCGAACCCAAACCCATGCTTCGCCCCCCCAACGTCGTCCAACTCGGCGAAGAAGGAACCATCCTAGAACGTCGCCCCGGCGGTTGGGGCGTCCGTTTCACCAAAGGCGCTTTCCTCCTAGACGAACAATGCTTGGAGAAAGTGGACTAGTTTCTCAGTGCTTCTCCAAGTGCTGAGTGCTGAGTGCTGAGTGCTGAGTGAGAAGAGGGTGGGGGGAAAGAGTAGCCAGTTCCGAGTTCCGAGTTCCGAGTTCCGAGTGGGGAAGAGGGTGGGGGAACAGAGTTCTGAGTCGAAAGTGCTAAGTGCTGAGTGGGGAACAGAGTGCGCTCATTGCGAGTTCTGTAGCGTACTTGGTGCCAGTGTTCCGAGTGGGGAACAGAGTAGAGTATGGAGTCATTAGAAAACTCCCCTTCTTCCCCCAAATCCTAACTCCTAACTCCCAACTCCCAACCCCCAACCCCTAACTCCCAACTCCCAATTCCCAATTCCCACTAATCTTGCTGGTGCGAGAACTTGTACGCGCCTAGGGCAGAGAAGGCGATCGCAGCCACGCCTAAAACCGGGATACTATACCAGGGGAATTGCGATAAATCATAAGCCGCAGCCCGCAAACCAATGCTGGTATAAGTCAGGGGAATTAAATAGACAATGGGCTTAATCGTTGCAGGTAGCGTTGCAGGGTCAAAAAATGTCGCCCCTAGAAACGACATGGGGACAATCACAAAATTATTGTAGAGTCCCACCGCCTCCAAAGACTTGACCCCCAACCCCACAACCACGCCCCAACCTGCAAACACGGCACAATTGAGAACTAACAACAAAATAAATAAAGGATTGAGGAAACTCCAGATTTTGCCAGTAAAAAGAATCGCCACCAGCATCACCGAACCCGAAGTTAACAGCCCCCGAAGCACCCCTGCTAGCATTTTGCCAATGTGCAGCGCCAGGGGATGAATCGGCATCAACAGCATCTCTTCAAAGGTTTTAGTATACAGGCGTTCCCCGCAAATCGAGAAAACCGTCCCCGTAAAACTAATCGTCATGGAAGACAGCGCCACCATTCCTGGCAAAATAAACTCTAAATAGCTATCGCCCACAGGCGGAGTCATGGCAGTATCGAGGGTATTCCCTAGTCCAAAACCAAAAGCAAAGATATAAATCAGGGGGGCGACTAAGCCCGATGCGGCAACTTGCGTTAAACGGACCCGCAAATCTAGCCAATCTCCCCAAAATATCGTTAAACTATCTGTCCAAAGGGTTCGCCAAGTCCCCGGTTGAGGATTTTTGGGTAACGAACCCAGCCTTAGTCCATCAATGGCCATGCGCGATTCATCAAATTTCAGGATGCTTTAAGTTTTATTTTACAGGTCGCAAATTCCCCAGCACAGATAGACTTCAAGGGATATGAGACGATTGAGAAAATTTTTCGTCATACTGGATATAGTTAAGAGGCTTGTCACCTAAAAGGCGAATTCAACCTCTAAACCTTGTATCTGTTTCTAACCCAGTAGTTTGCTCCTGTTTCCCCACTCAGCCCTTAGCAGTTTCAACTCAGCACTGACAATATGTATAGAGAAACCACTAGATCCCGCACTCCCCGTACTCCCGGAAACAAGCCATCTCCTTTTAACTATCTGTCTTTAGCGTTGATGGCCGGTATTTTTATTTTAGGGATTGGCGCTGGGGTGGCTTTTAGTTCAACGGCAACTTTTACCCCTGAAAACGTGGCTTCCTTAGAGTTTATCGATCGCAGCGCGCCCAACCCCGAACTCTGCGTCCAGTATGGGGCAAGTGCAACGGTGATGGATACGCGGCTGTTTGTGACGTTTAAGCCGTTTAGTGTCTATGTTTCTCAGCCTCGGATGCAACCGGGATGCGTTTTGCGGACGAATAACTGGGCCATTCTAGAACAGCGAAGGCTAGTGAATTCCGATCAAGTGCGCGACTGTAAGAACCGGATGAATACGTTTGGGTTTACGGGCAACTTAGACGGATCGCCGCAAATTAACTGTATTTACCAAAATGAGATTGCGGGCAATATGTTCTTGAATCAGCCTGGAATGGGTACGGGGGCAACTACGCGAGATAGCGAACGATTCTAGAACGTTAGAAGCATAGAGACAAAAGGGGCGATCGCCCCTTTTTTTAGTGCTGAGTGCAAAGTGCTGAGTGCTGAGTGGGGAAGAAGGGAATTGGGAGTTGGGAGTTGGGGGTTGGGGGAAGAAGAGGATGGGGAGATGGGGGGATGGGGGGATGGAAGCAGGGAGTTAGGAATTGGGAGTTGGGAGTTGGGGGAAGAGGGGAGTTAGGAATTGGGAGTTGGGAGTTGGGGGAAGAGGGGAGTTAGGGGTTGGGGGAAGAGGAGATTGGAAAACTTGATAACTCTCAACTCAACACGCCGCTATGCACCAAGAACCGCGCAACAGCACTCAGCACTCATTTCCTCCCACCTCCCAACCTCCCCATCCCCCCACCCTCTTCTCACTCGGAACTCGGAACTCGGAACTTTGCACTCCTTCCCCAGAGGGGCTATCGTGTATACATAAGTCTTCTAGCATGGTTCTACAAGGTTTCGATCCCCCCTAGCCCCCCTTTTGTAAGGGGGGAACCGGAGTCAAAGTCCCCCTTATTTAGGGCGCAGCGGCGCGTCAGCGCGGGGATTGAGGGTTCTTACCCTAGATGTGTATACACGGTAGCACTCGGAACTCGGAACTCGGAACTTTGCACTCCTTCCCCAGAGAGGAGAGTGAAAACGATTAGCTATTGAGGGCGATATCCATTAAAATTTGCTGAGAACTTTGTTGGGGGGTGCCTTCGGGGGGATGGCGTTGAATGTAGGTGCCATCGGATTGTAACTCCCAGGCTTGGCGGTTGTCGGAGAGCATAATTCCCAGAATTTCAAATAAATCTTGGGCAATTTCGGGATCTTCTACAGGTGCGATCGCCTCTACCCGTCGATCGAGGTTGCGCGGCATCCAGTCGGCACTGCCAATGAAGACTTCCTCTTGACCGTTATTGTGGAAGTAGTAGATGCGGGAATGTTCTAAAAAGCGCCCGACAACACTAATGACGCGGATATTTTCGCTGACGCCTTCTACCCCCGGACGCAGACAGCAGATCCCGCGTACAATTAAGTCGATTTGCACTCCGGCTTGAGATGCTTCGTAGAGCGTTGCGATAATTTGTGGATCGACTAAAGCGTTCATTTTGGCGACGATCCGGGCGTGGGAACCATTTTGCCGATGTTCGATTTCGCGGCGAATTAGGGCAATAATGCGATCGCGCAAATTCACAGGTGCAATTAACAACTTGCGATAGGATCGCTGCCGGGAGTAGCCTGTCAAGAAGTTAAATAAATCCGTTAAATCTGCCCCCAACTCTTCGCGACAACTCAATAGCCCTAAATCGGTATAAAGTCGCGCGGTCTTCGGGTTATAATTCCCCGTGCCAATGTGGACGTAACGCCGCATATGTTCGCCTTCGCGCCGTACCACCATCACCACTTTGGTATGCGTCTTTAACCCCACCAAACCATAAACGACGTGAACGCCTGCTTTTTCTAGCTTCCGCGCCCAGTTAATATTATTCTCTTCGTCAAACCGGGCTTTGAGTTCTACCAAAACGGCCACTTGTTTGCCATTTCCCGCCGCCGCAATTAAGGCGTTCACAATGGGAGAATCGCCGGAAGTGCGATACAGCGTCATTTTAATTGCCAGCACGTCCGGATCGTGGGCGGCTTGGGTAATAAAACGCTGTACGGTGGCGGAAAAGGAGTGATAGGGGTGATGTAGGAGGAGGTCGTGCTTGCGGATCGTGGAAAATAGATCGGTATACTCGTCCGCATCTGGGCTAAGGGGGTCATTTTCTGCCTCGCCGATCCGCCGAAACCGGGGAGGGACAACAGGCGTCCAAGGGGCGTCTTTGAGTTCGGGTAGGGGAAGGCCTAAAAAGCACATTAAGTCACCCAGTCCCAGTAACCCTTCTAACTCATAAACATCCATGTCGGCTAGGCCCATTTCTCCCATGAGCATATTCCGCACGTTTTCTGGGGTGGCAGCCTGTAACTCTAGGCGAACAACCGATCCCCCGATCCGGCGCTTGCGTAACTCTTGTTCGATGGCGAGTAGCAAGTCATCGGCTTCGTCTTCTTCTACGGCTAAGTCTGCGTTCCGCGTAATCCGAAACGGATAATATTCTTGGATATTCATCCCAGGAAACAGGGATTCTAGGTTATGAGCAATGACTTGTTCTAGGGGAACGCCTGTCCAACGGGTAGCTTGAGTTTTGCTATAAACTTGCAGGTTTTCGGGTAAGGGAACAAACCGGGGCAGAACTTTAGGAACCTTGACGCGGGCAAATAGTTCTTCGTTGGTTTCCGGGTCTTTGACGACGACGGCAAGATTTAAGCTGAGGTTGGAGATATAGGGGAAGGGGTGACTTGGATCGACGGCTAGGGGGGTGAGAACGGGAAAGATTTGTTCTTCAAAATAGTTTTGCAGATAAACCCGTTGTTCTTGGTTGAGGTCAATGTAGTCGAGGATGTAGATGCCTTCTTTTGCCAGTAAGGGCTTGATGACTTGCTGGAACTGTTGGTGCTGTTGTTCTACCATTGGGCGCAGGCGATCGCTAATGGCATCGAGTTGCTCTTGCGGCCGCCGACCATCGGGGGTGAGTTTATTCACCTTGGCTTCGACTTGTTGCTTAAGGCCTGCAACCCGCACCATGAAAAACTCATCGAGGTTAGAGCTAAAAATTGCCAGAAACTTCAGCCGTTCTAATAAGGGCGTCCGCGAATCAAACGCTTCAGTCAAAACGCGGTGGTTAAACTCTAGCCAACTTAGCTCGCGATTGAAATAATACTGCGGATCGCTCAGGTTGATGTCAACAGATGGCTTTTTGGTCTTAGGCATAACTTTAGCACTGACAACGTTCAGAAAAACGGGAGAATTCTGGCTAGGGTCGGCAACAGATGGCGATCGCTTTCAAGGATAGATGTGATAAGCGATACACTACCCTCAATGCTCGGTTTAATCCTATCTTGAAGCTTATCAGACTGCGTTGAGGTGAGACTCTAGCTAGGGTGGAATTTCCCCTTAACTAACCGCTTGCACCAGTGCCAGAAACCGGGTTTTTTAACGAAAAATCAAGGGTTTCAGCTTAAGCGATTAGCAAGAAACCCGGTTTCTCAGGTCTACTCAGAAAGGTGAAGGATCTGAGTCTAAAAGACTTCATCCTCAATGGACAGCCACCATTCTCCCAAATTCATCAAGTCTGCGTGAATATCGGCTAGGGTGCTGGCATAAGCATCGGGTGAGAGTTGGTGACGCTGTTCTTGCAGTTTTTTGAGTCTCAACTGCACCAGCAACCAAGGCTTAGAGGCGCTATCGGTGGCTTCGATATACCGAGCGAGTTCTTGACTGTCCATGTTAATGATGTAATGGAACGCTCATTAACGGTAGCAAACAGAGACCGACCCAACTCCACAACCAAGGATGGGGTTGACTCAAGCAAAGGTTGGGTTCTGAAATTAGGGCGTCGATGCGTTCGGCGAGGCGGTTGGCGGGGAGGGCGCAGCTAAAAGGGGCGCAGAAGTCGGCATTGGGGGCGAGAGGCTGGCTGACGACTAACAAAAGGGTTTCGGCGAGTAGCAGCGGATCGACCTGTTGGGCGGTCCAGCAGTCGGCCCGGAGTTCGCGCAGTAATAGGAGTTCTTGCCACAGGGTTTCGGTTTGGGGCAACCAGCCGGTGAGGCGGCGCAACCCCCCCAACCAGAAAAACCAGAAGGTGTCGCGGTAGTGAGAATGGGCGCGTTCGTGGGTGAGAACGGCGTTGAGTTGTTCTGGGGTTAAACGGTCAAGCAGTCCTTGGGCGATGACCAGTTGGGGCTGCCAGAAGCCAATTTGAGCGCTAAATAGCAGTTGATTGTCGATTAAACGGGCCGGATAATGATGGAGATGAATTTGCGGATGCTGTTGCAGTTGGTGCTGGGTTTGCCAAACTTGATACCCCAGGATGAGATACAGACCGAGGATCGTGATTAAAAAGGCGATCGCAATGCCATAACTCAGCCATCCCGCAGAAAAGCCGAGCATTTGTCCCCCAGGCCCCATGTAGAGAACGGCACAGGCTGTCACCAGTAGCAGCAGGGGGGGGAACAGGAAGCAAAAGAGCGATCGCTCCCAGCGTTGTTGCCAGGTTCCTTGAGTCAGGATATCCGATCTTCTGATCGTAATGGCGATCGCTAAAGCGAGGCTAATCATGACTAAATGCATTATTCTTCCTCCTGGCGGGCTTGGCGCATAGCTTTCAGGCGTTGGGCGATCGCATCGAGTTGTTCGACGCTAGCGGCATCTAGGCTATCAGCAAAAGCAGCAACGACATCGGGGTTGCCTACAGCCAGAAATTGGTTAAGCTGCTCTTGGGCTTTCAGAATTTGGGCTTGTTCCTGGGAAATAAGGGGACGCCAAGTAAAGGCGCGTTCGGTTTTATCGCAGGCTAACCACCCTTTTTGCGTCAGGCGACGCAATACGGTGGTGACGGAGGTATAAGCCAATTCTCGATCGGGATCGGCCAAAATGCGATCGTGTACGTCTTTGACGGTGGCGCAACCCAGTTGCCAAACAATTTCTAAGATTTCGGTTTCCAACGGCCCTAGGGACAGTTGTTTCGGTCGATGGTTAGGCAAAGGCATAACGGTTCAACGCTGTTCGCTGTGTTTTCATTGTCTGGGAAAAGGGACGGGTTTGACGGCTTGTCTTTTGACGGGGCGATCGCGATCGGCGCAAAATAGCCCGTGGCGATCGCACTTCAGTTCAATGAAACGCTTATCCTTATTTACCCTAACTTCACTGATCCTCTCCCTCACTTTCCCGCCAGCTTTTGCCCACGAGTCGGGACATTCTCATACCCATGAGGGTCATTCTCACACCCACTCAGTTCTAGAAATTCCTTCCGGTTCTCCAGTTCCCTCGGTGAATCTCAAAATTCACCCAGATGCCATGCGCGGCTGGAATTTGGAAGTCCAAGTTAGCAATTTCCAGTTTGCCCCAGAACGGGTTAACACACAGAGCAAACCCACAGAAGGACACGCTCATCTTTATATCAATGGTCAAAAAATGGGCCGCCTTTACAGTTCTTGGTATCACCTGGAGGCATTACCCCCAGGGCGACACGAAATTAAAGTCACTCTGAATGCTAATGGACATGAGGATTTATACCATAATGGTCAGCCCATTGCAGCAACGCAAATCTTGGAAGTCCCCGTTACAAATCATTAAAGATTGATGCATAAAAGTACGGTTTGTGTATTAGACTTGGACAATCTCAGATAGACCAATCTTTCCCTCATTTCTGGATGTTTTCGATCCAAGTTTTACAGCTTGTCTTTTGACAACTGCTCCAATCTTTTGAACAATCAAGCCATTGTCGAAAGAGGAGAATCGATGAAAAGGCTCGTTTTACTATTTTGGGCGGGAATAGCCATTTTAGCCCTATGCTTTCCCCAAGCTGCTTTAGCTGCCGATTTAGCCAATGGGACTAAAGTATTTGATGCTAATTGTGCGGCTTGTCATGCAGGCGGTCGCAATGTGATTATGGCAAATAAGAGCTTAAAAGCAGAAGATTTAAGCAAATATGGCATGGATTCCTTAGACGCGATCAAAACCCAAGTGACTAACGGCAAAAATGCAATGCCAGCCTTCAAAGGACGCCTCAGTGCAGAACAAATTGAAGATGTGGCTAGCTATGTGTTAGATAAATCTGAAAAAGGTTGGTAAGCTGTTTTAGATAAGCTTTAATGGGGTTCGCAACTGTTTTATAGATCCTCCAAAAAATTAAGACAACCTCCAGAAATTCAAGTCTTAATAAGTTGCGAACCCTTTCCTCTTAAAAATCACCAAAATCAAAGTCCTCTTGTTGAGAGGCGTAACTTTTAGTTAGGATCGATAAACTTAGGAAAATCTCAGCTAGATTTGCACCCCCACCCCAGAGATACAGTTAACCCAAAAAGGGGGAAGTGAGAACGTTTTTAGTTCGTTAAAATAGCCGTTTATTCAATGAACCGAGATGAAAGTCAAACTTTGCCTTCTTCTCAGCTTAACGATTGCAATTTTTGTAAGCTTAATTCCGGTTAACGGGTTAGCCTTAGCTGCGGATACCTCTTCTGGGAATAGCCAAGCTAGTTTTCAGCAAGGGGTAAAGAGTTTTCAAAAACAAGATTACTTACAAGCCATTATTGATTTTAGCCAAGCCATTCAGCTTAATCCCCAATTTGCCGCAGCTTATAGCGATCGCTGTTTAGCATACCTCGAAATTGACCGCCTACCCTCAGCCATTGCTGATTGCACTCAAGCCTTACAACTGCAACCCAACAACATTCAAGCATACCTGAATCGCGGTTTAGCCTATTATCGCCTGGGAGAATACGATCGAGCGATCGCCGATAACAATCAAGCCATTCAACTGCAACCCAACGAAATTCGGGCCTATTACAATCGGGGATTAGCCTATAGCCGAATCGCAGCTTACGATCGGGCCATTACCGATTATAATCAAGTGCTGCAAACCGCTCAACTCGAAACCGAACAGCAAGCCGAAATTTACACCGACCGAGGATTAGCTTACTTGATGGTAACGGATATCCAAAGCGCGATCGCCGATTTTTCCCAAGCCATCGCCCTCGATACCCACAATACCAGAGCCTACTATAACCGAGCGTGCGCCTGCCATCATTTAGGCCACCTCCACGACGCCATTCAAGACTTTAGCGCCGTTTTAGCCCTCAACCCTCAGAATGCAGAAGCTTACGTCAATCGCGGCTTACTCTACCATCGCCAAGGGTATCACCAAAACGCGATCGCCGATCTGCAAACCGCCTGTCATTGCTTCCACCAGCAACGCAACCTCATCGCCTACCAGCAAACCCAAGCCTTACTAACTAAGTTGCAACAACTCCTAGCCACGCACGAACCCGTTTTTGCTTAACTTAAAGGAAGCTTTGCAAGCGTTGAACGAGTTGAGGTGCTTGTACCACCCCTTCAATCCGCTCCACAGGCTTGCCCCCTTTGAATAAAATCAAGGTAGGGTAAGCTTGGATGCCATAGGTTGAAGCCAATTGGGGATAATTATCCGAGTCAATCTTCACCACCCGTAACTTCCCCTTAAGTTGGGCTTGCACCTGGTCGAGAATCGGTGACATCATCTTACAAGGCCCGCACCAAGTCGCATAGAAATCAACCAGCATCGGCAAATCAGAAAGACTCAGTAAATCTTCAAAACTGTTGAATTCTCGTTTAACTGCCATATCGCACCGTAAATTTTTTCAGGCTCTGGCTTGATTCTAGTCCAATTATCTCGGAGCCTAGATTAGGCAATGCTTAGAAAAGGATAAAAAATGGAAGGGTCACGCTTAAACGATAAAGTCGCCATCGTCACAGGTGCTTCGCGGGGAATTGGACGCGCTGTAGCCATAGCCTTAGCTAGCGAAGGTGCGAAAGTCGTGGTGAACTACGCCAGTTCTAGTACCGCCGCCCAAGAGGTTGTCAGTACGATAACAGAAATGGGACAAACTGCGATCGCGCTAGCTGCCGATGTCTCCAAAGCCGATGAAGTCGAGAACCTTATCAACGCCACAATGGAAAAATGGGGCCGCGTCGATATCTTGGTGAACAATGCAGGCATTACCCGCGATACCCTACTCTTACGGATGAAGCCGGAAGAATGGCAAGCTGTTATTGACCTCAACCTCACCGGCGTCTTTTTATGCACCCGCGCAGTCAGCAAAATTATGCTGAAACAGCGTAGCGGCCGCATTATCAATATCTCATCGGTTGCCGGTCAAATGGGAAACCCCGGTCAAGCGAATTATAGCGCCGCCAAAGCTGGAGTCCTTGGCTTTACCAAAACAGTCGCCAAGGAACTCGCCAGCCGCAGCGTCACCGTCAACGCTGTGGCCCCTGGTTTCATTGAAACCGACATGACCAAGGATTTAAAAGCCGATGATATCTTAAAATTCATCCCCCTCGGTCGCTACGGTAAACCCGAAGAAATTGCTGGAATGGTCAAATTCCTAGCCGCCGACGACGCCGCCGCTTATATTACCGGCCAAGTCTTTAACGTCGATGGCGGTATGGTCATGGCCTAATCTTCAGTGCTGAGTGTAAAGTGCTGTAGCTTGCTTCCGCGTAGCGGTGTGCTGAGTGGGGATGGGGAGATGGGGGGATGGGG
>NZ_MJGC01000046.1 GCF_001746915.1 Desertifilum tharense IPPAS B-1220 | reverse complement strand
TTGGGAAATGCCTACCGCGATCGCATCCGGGGGAACCGGGCCGAGAATTTGGAATTGGCGATCGCTTCCTACCAGCAAGCTTTGGAAGTTCGCACCCGCGAGGCGTTTCCCGAACAATGGGCAATGACGCAAAATAATTTGGGAAATGTCTACTCCGAACAAATCCAAGACGATCGCGCCCAGAATTTAGAAAAGGCGATCGCTTCCTACCAGCAAGCTTTGGAAGTTCGCACCCGCGAGGCGTTTCCCGAACAATGGGCAGGAACGCAAAATAACTTGGGAAATGCCTACCGCGATCGCATCCGGGGGAACCGGGCCGAGAATTTGGAATTGGCGATCGCTTCCTACCAGCAAGCTTTGGAAGTTCGCACCCGCGAGGCGTTTCCCGAACAATGGGCAATGA
>NZ_MJGC01000045.1 GCF_001746915.1 Desertifilum tharense IPPAS B-1220 | reverse complement strand
TCAAACTCTCCGTGACAAGATTTGTCTTTACTCAAATCTGACTTCGAGTTATTCTGGTGTTATCTTTTACCCCCTCAATTAACTTTCGCTAATCTGGGAGTGGAATGTTTTCTTAACGAGGTGATTTATTCTTGGCTCGTTGCTTCAAACTCTTGAGTTGTCTAGGTTCGGGGCGCTCGTCGGAGGTGTCTCTCTCTCAAGCGCTTTACTAATCTAACAATCTCAACAGGCTTTGTCAACCCTTTGACTGATGTTTTTTCTCGAATTCCTGAAATCCTGTTCAGGCGGGCTGTTGAGCCACTCGAACGAGACCATTTTTCTGGAAACTAGGAATTTTTTTGGGGAAAGGGTACCGATCGGAGGATTGATTGTCATGCACAAGGGGTTATGCGAGTCAGCTTGGCGACTGGAATAAAACAAGTGAGCCTGGCTTGAAGCAAGCAGTGGTAAGGTAACAAGAACGATCGCGCAGCCACTCTAAAATAGGTTTTATAGATGTTCTAGAGTCGCGATCGCCATCACCACAATTCTCTTAGCAGACGTGGGGACTGCACGTATTGACGAGAATGACTGTTAAGCGTCCCAGTACCACCAATGAAAATTTGAGCTGGCAGGGGTAACGGCCTAAGAGCCTGCGGTGCTGTACCGTTATATAAGTAGAGCAATTTCTTAAAGTCAGAATCCGTCGTTGCGTAGATCGCGCCTCTAAGCCGACATCCTGTGGCTCATCCAATAACTGAGAACCAATTTCTCGGTCAATACCCGCAAAACGCTGTGCCAGAATAGGGCAAACGAGCAAACCCCTACCAAACTGCACCTAAAATATCTGGAGAGGATTTTGGCACAGTCAGTTTTAATTGCTCGCAACGCGCCCATTCCTCCCAAGATTTGTAATAATAGTTAATATAGAATTAATAAAAACGCTGAAAACGTCCCAAATCCTGAGAATAAGGAGGATTTAAACCGGTGAATAAACGGTGGAGAAATGCGGGACTGTACGCGCTGCTGGCGATCGTTGTTATTGCATTAGCAACGGCTTTATTTGATAGACAGCCTCAAGCCAGAGAAACATGGCGCTACAGTCGATTAATACAGGAAGTTGAACAAAATCGTGTCGAAAGAGTAAGCTTAAGTGCCGATCGCACTAGAGCGCTTGTGACAGCTCAAGACGGGGCAAAAGTCATGGTCAATCTACCGAACGACCCTGACCTCCTCAATATCCTGACTCAAAATAATGTTGATATCTCTGTACTCCCGCAAAGCGATGACGGGGTATGGTTGCGGGCGTTAAGTGGTTTATTTGTTCCGATTTTATTAGTAATCGGTTTATTCTTCTTACTCCGTCGCGCTCAGAACGGTCCTGGCTCTCAAGCGATGAACTTTGGCAAATCCAAAGCCAGAGTCCAGATGGAACCCCAAACCCAAGTCACCTTTGGCGACGTTGCGGGAATTGAGCAAGCCAAACTCGAACTCAGCGAAGTGGTAGACTTCCTGAAAAATGCCGATCGCTTTACCGCCGTTGGTGCAAAAATTCCCAAAGGTGTATTGCTGGTTGGACCTCCGGGAACGGGTAAAACCTTATTGGCTCGTGCCGTTGCGGGTGAAGCGGGCGTTCCGTTCTTCTCAATTTCAGGTTCTGAATTTGTAGAAATGTTCGTTGGGGTGGGTGCTTCTCGCGTCCGCGACCTGTTCGAGCAAGCTAAAGCCAATGCTCCTTGCATCGTTTTTATCGATGAAATTGATGCTGTAGGTCGCCAACGGGGTGCCGGTTTAGGGGGAGGAAACGACGAACGCGAACAAACCCTCAACCAACTCCTGACCGAGATGGATGGTTTTGAAGGCAATACCGGGATTATCATTATTGCGGCAACTAACCGTCCTGACGTTTTGGATGCAGCGCTGCTACGTCCGGGTCGTTTCGACCGCCAAGTTGTGGTCGATCGTCCAGATTATAGCGGTCGCTTAGAAATCCTCAACGTTCATGCTCGTGGCAAAACCTTAGCAAAAGACGTGGATCTAGAAAAAATTGCCCGTCGGACGCCTGGTTTTACAGGTGCAGACCTGTCTAACTTGTTAAACGAAGCGGCTATTTTAGCAGCGCGGCGCAATCTCACCGAAATTTCGATGGATGAGATTAATGACGCGATTGATCGCGTTTTAGCTGGCCCAGAGAAGAAAGACCGGGTGATGAGCGAAAAACGCAAGACGTTAGTGGCTTATCACGAAGCAGGTCACGCTTTAATTGGGGCGCTGATGCCAGATTACGACCCCGTACAGAAAATTAGCATTATTCCACGCGGTCGGGCTGGCGGGTTAACCTGGTTTACGCCGAGCGAAGAACGGATGGACTCTGGGTTGTATTCTCGTTCTTACCTGCAAAATCAGATGGCGGTGGCTTTAGGCGGTCGGATTGCCGAAGAGATCGTCTTTGGGGAAGAGGAAGTAACAACGGGTGCTTCCAATGACTTGCAACAGGTTGCTAGAGTGGCGCGGCAAATGGTGACTCGCTTCGGTATGAGCGATCGCCTCGGCCCGGTTGCTCTGGGTCGCCAGCAAGGTAATATGTTCCTCGGTCGCGATATTGCCGCAGAGCGCGATTTCTCTGAAGAAACTGCCGCAGCTATTGATGATGAGGTTCGCAACCTGGTCGAACAAGCCTACCGCCGAGCCAAGTCTGTTTTAACCAATAACCGTCACGTCCTCGATCTGTTGGCAAATATGCTGATTGAAAAGGAAACGGTAGACGCAGAAGAACTGCAACAACTGCTCGCGAATAATGATGTGAAAATGGCAGCAATTGCCTAGTCACATGGATTTCGTTGAGTAAAGCTCATTAGATGAAGCAATTCTAGGGAAACCTAGGATTGCTTTTTGTTTAAGAGCGAGTCGCGTTTGTTTTGAACTGGGGAATGATAGGGAAACTGGGGGTTAATTCTCTCTTGAGGAGTATTGACTGGCTCGATTCTGCATCGTTGAGCCGTTTCCCTGAGCGATGCTGCTGTAGCTTAACGTTCCCTCCTTTGCTGAACACAGACCTCAGCGGGAACTAACGCTAATTTATAAGTGGCGATCGCGCCACAATTCTTTCTAGCAGAGAAGACTGCGTATTTTCTGCCGCCTAGCTCCGTAACGATTCGCAGTTTGTTATTGAATACGAGAGTGTCCATGCTATTTGCTTCTCTCCCCTTAACGGCCATTGCTGGGTTGTTGCCGCCAGTTATGGGATCTTTGGCTGGATTAGAAATGGTGTCCTTTCCCGGATGGTTAGCCTGGATTCCCTATAGCTTGCCGATTTTGCTCGCTGGAATCTTGTACGGCAAGCAACGGCTGCTGTTAGAAGATCGACCCGGAGCCTTTTGTTCTCCCAATCGCTGCGAAGCCTGGTTAGAGGCAGCGGGTGCAATTGCTTGGGTTGCTTCTCCAACGGGGGAAATGCTCCAAGAACAACCCCAATGGAGCGCTTTTACAGGACAACCTTACGAAGCGCTAAAGGGGTGGGGATGGTTAAATGCAATTCACCCAGACGATCGCGATCGCACTCTCGAACAATGGCAAACCGCAGTTTTACAGAGAACTCCGTTTGAGTTTGAGCGCCGCGTTCGACAAGCCAATGGGGAATACTGCTTGATGCGGTCTAGTGCTAGGCCCATTTTAGAGGCAGATGGCAAGCTGCGCGAATGGGTGGGAGTAGAGTTAAATCTGGGTTCAGTTGGATTGGAAGAAACCGATCTGCGTGCATCTCAATTAACCCTGCTTCAGACCATTATTGCTCAAGCTCCAATTGCGATCGCGCTTTTAGACGAGCAAAAACGCTACATTGCTCACAGTCAAAAATGGCTATCTGAGTCTGGCATTCAACGCGCTTCTGTCATTGGCTTACGTATTGATGAAATTCGTCCAGAGCTTCAAACCAAATGGCAGCCGCTTTATCAAAGAGCTTTACAAGGTGAATCTCTGCAATCTTTAGAAGATCGATGGCACAACCCAGACGGAACGATCGCCTACTGGAAATGGGCGATACAGCCGTGGTATACCTCAGAAGACACGATTGGCGGAGCGATCGTCGTTAAGGAACGGATAGATGAATTCGTTCGAGCCAAAGAAGAAGCTTTAGAAACAGCGCGGATTAAATCTCAGTTCCTCGCCAATATGAGCCACGAAATCCGCACGCCAATGAACGGTGTTTTAGGGATGGCTGGCTTGTTACTGCATACTCCCCTGATGCCGAAGCAGCAGGATTATGTCAAAACCTTGTATACCAGCACGCGACATCTACTGGCAATCATCAACGATATTTTAGATGTTTCTAAGCTAGAAGCTGGGGAAATGCAGTTAGAGGTTCTCGATTTCGATCTCAACACCTGCATTGATGAGGTTGTCGATTTACTGGTTCCTCAAGCTGAGACAAAAGGACTAGAACTCTTAACGCTGGTTTTTTGCACTGTTCCCAGAAAGCTGCGGGGGGATGTGGTACGCCTGCGGCAAATTTTGATTAACCTGCTAAGTAATGCTCTAAAGTTTACAGAAGTTGGGGAAGTTACCATTCAGGTTTCGCAGGTTGATGAGATTGGCGATCGCGTTAAGTTGCGATTTTGCGTCACCGATACCGGGATTGGTATTCCTTCAGAAATTCAAACTCGCCTATTCCAAGCTTTTTCTCAAGCTGATGCTTCCACAACCCGCCGCTTCGGGGGAACGGGGTTGGGGTTATCCATCTGCCAGCAGTTAGTAGAATTGATGAAGGGTGAAATTGGGGTTGAAAGTATTCCAGGTCAAGGGTCTACTTTTTGGTTTACAGTCACTTTAGAGAAACAACCCGAAACGCCGGTGAGCGAAGTTACCGTCGCTTTAGCCGGAAAGCACCTATTAGTCATTGAACCACACCCCATGACGCGGCAAATTATTCAGTATCTGGCGTTTTCTTGGGGGATGCGAGCGGATACTGTGGCAGATCGTGCCAGTGCTTGGAATGCGCTGCAAAAACGAGCAGAAGCGGGAACCCCGTACGATCTGGCAATTTTAAGCTTAGTGTCGGACGAACTCAATACAGATGTTTTATTAATTGAAAGAGCGCGCAATCATCCCGTACTTGCTCAGGTGAAATGGTTAGTATTAACGACGGTAGGACAACGCGATCGCGCCGACTGGCTAAAAGAACGTCTTTCCATTAGTGCGGCTGCAAGCGTGCGATCGCATCTCCTGAAACCCATCCGCGAATCTCGGTTGCAACAAAGCCTCGAACAAGCTTTACTGACACCGGAAGCTGAAAATATTAGCCGACTCAACCCTAACGGCGATTTAAGCGATGCAGCCAGTAACAATCCATCTCTCAAAATTCTGATCGCCGAAGACAACTCAATCAATCAAAAGGTAATTTTACATCAACTGCAACTGCTTGGACACGAAGCGGAATGCGTAGAAAACGGTCAGCAAGTGCTAGCGAAACTAGAAAAGCAGCAGTATGACATCGTATTTATGGATTGTCAGATGCCAGTTCTAGATGGCTACGCCACAACTCAGGAATTACGCCGCCGCGAAGCCAATCATCACCATACTTTAGTGATTGCACTAACTGCTCATGCGATGCCTGCGGATGCAGAAAAGTGTTTTGCAGCGGGGATGGATGATTATGTCAGCAAACCTGTGGATTTTCAACAACTTAAAAATTTGCTACGACGCTGGATAGAAAGTAACTCTGACGCGGCTCAAGAACCGCCTCATCCCAAACCTTCAACTGCTGGATCGGAGAGTTCTCCCATTGATTGGGAACGCTTAGAACAGTTGTCTCGCGGCAATCAAACCTTTATTTATCGCCTGCTGATTTCCTTTATTGAAGCAGCGCAGACTGATTTATTGATTCTCTCAGAAGCAGTGAGCCGCAACAATTATGCTGAGGTGGTGCAAGTCGCGCATCGGCTGAGGGGATCTTCTGCCAATGTGGGGATTTATGGTATGCCTCAACAAGCAGCACAGCTAGAAAAAATGGGACGCGATCGCAATTTAGAAACAGCCTCTATTTTATTAGATACTCTCTCTAATCAACTCCTACAAGCTGAAGTCGAAATTAAAGCGCGTGCCAAGTGCGATATTACTTAACCTGATTGACTGACACTCACTGCTGAAAACCCTATGTTGCTGTAGGTTGGGTTAGCGTAACCCAACAGCAGTCAGGGTTTTGTTGGGTTTCGTACCTCAACCCAACCTACGCGACTCCCTTCTCCCCCATTGTTCCCCAACCCCCAACTCCTAATTCCCAACTCCCTCTTCTTAGTTGGGTTTCGGACTTCAATCTAACCTACGCGACTCCCTTCTCCCCCATTGTTTCCCAACCCCCAACTCCTAATTCCCAACTCCCTCTTCTACGCGACTTCAATCGGTTTGTAGGGTAATTTGCCAAGTCTCTAAGGTGGTTCCTAATATACGATCTAAATCGGTAATGGCATTCAGGTATTCGATAATGGTCTGAACTTCGCGGCTGCGAGCTTGGGAAAGTGCATTTTGAGCGGCAACCACATCTCGAATTGAGGTATCTCTACCCAACCCTAATTTAATTTGTTCGTTGCTCAGATTTTGTTCTGCTAATTCCCTGGCTTGACGCGCTTGTTCAACTTGAGTGCGCCTTAAGTTAACATTGCGAACGCGATCGTTCACCTGTAAGTTGAGACTTTCTCTAAGGTTTTGCAGATTATTTTCAGCTTGCAGTGCATTGATTTGGCTGCGTTTATAGCGCTGCTCAATGGTGAGATCGCCAAACTCCCTAGAGAAAACTAGACCCGCCTGTAAATCTCTATTTTCGTTAACTAAACTACTAGCATTATTGCCATAACTAACATCTAAATCGAGGTTCCATCGTCGCTCATCATTAGCTTGAATTAGGTCATATTGAGTGCGATTGACGGTGAGATCGGCAATCCGATATTCAGGATTTCGTTCGTAGACAAATTGCTGTAACTCTTCTGCATTTAATACCGGAGTTTGGGTTAAAATAGGTTCGGTTGCAACAATGGGCAAATTTTCATCTAAATCCAGAAGATCTAATAAACTAATTCTGGCTTGTTCTACAGCATTTTGAGCTTGTAAAAAATTTAATTCTTGGTTAGCAACATCAGCCTGACTTTGAACGAGATCGACTCTAGCCGTTCTGCCAGCATCAATCAACGCTTGGGTGATTTCCTGCAATCTTCGAGTTGTAGTTAAGGTAACTTGAGCATTTTTTAACTCTTCTTGTGCTTGCATTAACCGGCGATAAGCCAGAATCGTTTCAGTAACTTTATTACTCAATGTGGATTGCAAGTTTAAGAGATTGATTTGTTCGGTTAAACGGGCACTTTCTATTGACGCTCGATTAACGCTAATTCCTGAACCTCGCAGTAGAGGTTGTCTGACGCCAATGCGAAAATCACTTTTCAATTCACCTTGATTGCTAGCCTCATTACGGTTAGAATCTCTGAGTTGCTGATTCATCAACCAACTCAGTTCTATCGTTGCGCCTGTAGGCATTCTAGAAGAAATGGTTGTTCCGACATCTAATCCACCTAAAGAGGTGAATAATTGACCATTTTCATTGCGCGATACATTCAGGGCAAGTCGAGGAATAAAATTGGGGTTAAACTTATCCTCTGCCACTGCTAAATCTTGCCGCTGTACCACGCGTTCTAGATAAGCATTCTTAATTTCGCGATTATTTTCTACGGCTAGAAGCACGACATCATTAAGCGTTAAAATCGTTCCTTCGAGTTGTAACGTTGATGTGTCGGGAACGGAGAACGCGCCGGGTAAATTTTCCGGTTGAGGAACTTGACTGTATTGAAGTTGGGTGGCTGCGTTGAGGATGGGAGTCCAATCTTGAACTGTGGCGGAGGTATCCGATCCTGCGTCGCTGCGTCTGGCGGTTCGGCGAGTCTGAGCAGTAGCTAGTGGTGGCGGAGAGGGCCAAGTAAACAGGTTTTCTAGTAACTGATTGCGGTAGATTTCTTGTGTTGGTGTCAGGGTTTGAGACTGGGGAGGCTGGCTGTAGATTTCTTGTAAGGCTTGTTGAAGCTCCGCTTGGATTTTATCAACGATCGCGGAAGTGGGGTGTTGAGGAATAGGTTGAGGAGGGCTAGCGGCGATGCTGCTTTCCGTTTGGGCGTTCGGAGAAATGGCACTCAAGATTAAACTCCCAACCAGGGTTGTGGCGAAGGCGATCGCAAAATGCAACCCCGGAATATTCAAACGCCAGACTGAACGGTTTAGTTCTTTCATCATCGATCGTCCTTGTTCTGTGGTATCCATTGCACCCTGGTGAATTCTCATTGCGATCGCAGTGCTTTAACTGGATCGAGTTGGCTAGCTTGCAGCGCTGGAAAGAAACTCGCACCCACCCCCACAAAAATTGCAGAACTTAGAGATAGCGCGGCGATCCGCGATTCAAATTGGTAGGGAAGATCGAAGCGTTGAGCAATCAACACCGCTAACCCGTGAACTGAACCAATCGCCATTGTGCCGCCAATCAAGCTTAATAAAACGGCTTCTAATATAAATTGCAACATAACATCTGACTGAGTGGCCCCAATCGCCAGCCGCAGCCCGATTTCTGGCGTCCGTTCCATGACAGCGGCGATACTAATATTAGCAATTCCCACGCCGCCAATCAAAAGCGCGATCGCGCCCACCACCAGCAGTCCTTGAGAAGCTAATTCCAGGGTTTGCTGCTGCTCTAGAACGTCATCAACATTGTTGTAAACGTGAGCATATCTAACATCGGGGTAACGCTGTTTGAGTAAATCTTCGGCTTGAGATTGCAGCGATCGCAACTCCTCCAAATACGCGGGACGTAAGGTAATTCCACTGACATTGCGCCGCCCCGTGAGGGCGCTTAACGTGGTTAAGGGAATTAAAAGCTGTCCTGTGGGTTCTTCTTCCGAGGCTAGCTTAGACTCAATCACCCCTACTACTGTATAGGGTCGATTGCTGAAGTAGATACGCTGACCTAAAGGATTTTCTTCTCGAAATAACTGGCTTGCTAAAAATTGGTCAATAACTGCACTCGTGCGGTAGTGCGTGTAATCGGTTTCTGTAATAAATCGACCTTGCACGATCCGCAAGCCAGTAGTATCTATCCACTCCGGCGTGACTCCAATGGTATAACTTTCTGCGGAACGATCTAAAAAGATCGCGGCTCCTCCACCTCCCCAGTTTTCAGCACTCACGGCTTGAAGATTAGGTAAGCGCTGGTGAAAAAAGGTGACATCATCGGCTTGAAGTGCATTCCAAGCCCAAACAGTAATTGCAGGTGCGGTACGCTCTTCTAAACGACGGGCGATGGTGGCGCGACTAATTTCGCCGACTTGCAGAGTAGCGCTAACGGCGGCGACACCCATAAAGACGCCAACCGTGGTTAAGGTAGAACGCAGTGGGTTGCTGCGAAGCGAGTTTAAGGTTAACCAGACTAAATCAAGGGGAGATAAACTCATAGCAAGATGGGGCTAACGTCGGCGGCGACTTCTACCAGAACGCGAACCCCCAGACGGCGAGATCGTTTCTGCATTGACGGGGGTTCCTGGGGTAAGGGTTTGTCCGGGAGAGGGTAGAATCACGCGATCGCCCTCTTGCAAACCGGAGACAATCTCCACTTCGCTTAACCCTTCCAAACCTAGCGTCACATCCCGTTTCTGGGCAAGATTTTCTGAATCTGCGATCCAAACTGAAGTAGCTGAACCGTCGCGTTGAACGGCTTCAACGGGTAGAGTGAGAATGTCTTGACGTTGGTCTAAAATCACTTCAACGCTAACTTGACTCCCCGGAATTAGCGTTCCTGTGGGGCGATCGAGCTTTACGATCGCAGGAACGGAAATTTGGGAACCGCCTCGCCCTCCGCCACTGGCTTCGCTACTTAGCGCTTGCAACGATAGGCTGATGACTCGCCCGCTAAACTGTTGAGGATTGGGTCCAATCACGCTAATACGGGCTTCTTGGTTGGGTTTGACGCGGGTGGCGTTGAGAATGGAAAGTTGCAGTTTAATGCGTTCTTCTGAAGGATCGCCCAAGGTGAGTAGGTCATTTCCAGTTTGCACGCCATCGCCGGGATTGACTTTTAAGTCGAGAATAATCCCATTAATGGGGGAGGTGATGATATTGTTCTGGAGAACTTGCTGATTTTCTTGATATTCCAGCTCTTGGCGCTGCAAGTCTCGTTGAGCGGTATCGAGATCGAGTTGTGCTTGTCGGAGTTCGGCTTCGGCGGTTCGCACGTTGTCTTGTAACTCTTGGCGAGTGAGGGAAAGCTTAAGCTGTAAATCTTGTAAGTCTACAAGGGCATTATTAATCCGAAATTCGACTTGGCGCACGCTGGCGCGATCGCTCCGCACGGTTTCTTCTTGGTTGCGGAGTACGCTTCCGGCGATGAACCCGCGTTCTTCAAGTTCGCGATCGCTCTCCAGTTGTCTTAAACTGGCTTGCAGTTTCTCTTGACTATCGCGCAGTTCGGCGCGGGCGTTAGTAATTTCTAGCTCTTTTTTGCGGATTTCCAGTTGGGTGCTGTGGCGCTGTTCGTTTAATTCCTGGAGGCGGGTGCGAGCAACGTTGAGCTTATTTTCAGCATCGCTGACTTTTTGGCGATCGCGCTCAATAATCAGTTGTTGCTTTTCTAGCTCTAGTTCGGTTCTGGCTAAGGTGGTTTGCTGTCTGGGGTCGCGTAATAGAATTAATTCTTGACCGACTCTAACTTGCGCTCCGGGTTGCACCAAGACGCGCTCAACCGTTGTTTCATTGGGGGCTTTCAAAACCTGCTGATTGGCAAGTTCTACAACGCCGCTTTCCTCAATTTTATCTTCCACGCTGCCTTGTTGAACTTCTAGCGCCCGCACGGTAAGGGCGGCTGAGGGACGATTTAACCAGAAGCTATAGAGTAGAATACCGCCAATACTAATACTGGCAAGGACTCCTGACCACAATATCCATTGCCAACCTTGTTTTTGAGTAGATTTACGCAATTGCTCCATCTGATGCAAGGTTTCCTAGCGGCGATCGCTTTCACGAGTTTAATCGTTAATCGTAGGATTGCCCAGAGGAGAAGGGGAAAGCCACCGATGCTACACCGGAAAAAACCGCCCCAAAGGACGGAATGGCAGGCTTCCTGAAGTTTCACCCCTTGGGCAACCCAACCCAAACTCGCCATATTTATTTACTCTTCAGTTGTTTGGCTTGCTCTAAAGCAATTTCTTTCAACATTTGAGAGGAATTTAAGTTAGACGAGCCTTCAATGGCTTTCACCGCCAAATCTTGGACTTGTTTCAAAGCCGAATCTAACTGTTTTGATAGGCTTTGAATGCGCGATTCTTGACTTTGAATGGTTTGCTGGAGAGATTGCAAGCGCAGTTCGTAGAAGTTCTTTTGTCCTTCAATCTCCTTATCTACTAAATCTGCTTTAATCTTCACCTGGTAGTTAGCAATATTACGCCCGCTGTCTTTCCCGCGTTTAATATTGGCTTCTAGTTCCTTGGGAAACTCTTCCACTTTCTTGCGGAACTCTTCAAACTGGCGTTCGCGTTCTGCTAAAGCAGTTTCCCGTTCAGTCCATTGTTTTTCTTGATTTTGGCGCAACTCTTCAAGTTCTTTCTCTAGAATTTTCTTCGTATACTCGTAACGATCGATATCCTGAGTTCGGCGAAATTCTAGATCGTATTGGTAAGTTTCAAGATCGCGCTGGCGAACTTTGGCTTGCTCGTCATTGCGTTCTTTAACTGTGCGGCTATGTTCTTCTTTTTCTTTTTGCCAAGCCTTTCTTAAGTCTTGAAATTCTTGTTCTAGAGTCTCTCGCTGTTGAAAAAACTCTTCAGTAAAGGCTTTGGATTGCGTTTCATAGGTTAGAATCAGTTCCTCTAACGTTCCTTCCGCAAACTCCAAGCTGTGCAAGCTACTCAATTGCGTTAATTCTTCGCTGACTTGGACTTGAATTTCTTCAAGCTGAGTGGCTTCAGTGGTTAGCTTTTCTGATAACTCGCTAACCGCACTTCCCAAACCCTGCTGAAGCTTAACAAGATTCTCAATGGTTTGCTCAATTCGCGGTTGGCTGGGAGAGGGAAGAGACATAAATTTTCGGACTTCTAAGGCGGGATGTTCTTGAATAATGGCAGTCGTTTCTTTAGGGATAGCAGTCGGTTGAGTGGGGGTTGTTTTCTTCTCTTTCAACAAGGTATTATAGGCTTCCAAAATTTCTGCTTTAGTATTCCGTTCCGTTAGTTTCCGTGCCATTTAGTTAACCTCAAAAGTGGATGAATTGAACGATTGCTGCTAGGTCTATTATTTAACTGAATTACTAGAAAAAGCGCGCATTGCCAACTCTTGCGATTGCTTCATTGCAGCTTGAAGTTGAGTGGACAAATCGCCAATTTGCTCAGTTTGACGTTGAATTGTCTGTTCCAAGGATTGAATTTTGAGTTCGTACCCTTGTTTGGTACCTTGCCATTCTTTTTCTCGCAATTCGGCTTGAACTTTTGCTTCCCGATTAACATCTTGAATGGCTTCTTCTTTGGCTTGAATATAAGCTTTTTTGGAAGCTTCTTCAAATCCTTCCACTTTTTGACGATTTTCTGCAAACAAGGCAGCATTATCGCTTAAGAACTTTTCGCGTTCTTGCCATTGCTTTTCTTTTTCTTGAGTAGTTAATTGTAAGGTGCGTTCGAGGATGCGCTTGCGTTCGGTGTAATCATCGGCTTCAACTTTTCGCAAGCGTTCAATTTCGTAATTATATTCCTCTTCTAAGCGCTGGCGATCGCGCTGAGTTCGTTCGGCATATTCCTGCTGACTGAGAATAAACTCTTCTTGCTCTTTTAGCCAAACTTTCCGCATTTCCACCCGTTCTTTTTCCAGGTTTTCCTGTTGAGTAGCGGCATTCTGTCGCAGGGCGTTTAACTTCTCTTGATGTTCCTGCGTTAAAATATACAAAGCATCGGCTACTACTCTCACCTTCTGAAGCTGTTGAAGGCGTTGAGTTTCAATTTCTTTGGCGCGTTTGAGTTCTTCTAACTTTAAGGTTTCTGTAGAGATTTTCTCAGTTAATTCGTTAACAATTGAGCCAAAATCAAGCTGTAAATCTGCCAAGCCTTTGACAATGACATCAACCGTATAATTAGCAGCCTTGTCTAGAATTTCCTGGTTTTTCTCCTTTTCGGCTTCCTGTTCTTTGGTCGCAATTTTAGAGTCAATCTTTCTTCGTTCTTCTAGAATTCTCTCAAAGCTTTGCAGAATTTTAGCCTTGCTATCTTTAACCGCTAAATTCATCTTGTTCTCCTGACAGATTGAAGGGAAGAAAAATGCGCCAGCGTATCCGCAAAAGCGTGTATTGATTTTTGCTTCAACTTTCTCTAGTGTAACAAGAGTTGATTTTTAGGTCAATACCCAAGCCAAGCTAATTTAGAGACTCACAAAAAAGCCCGCATCGGCGGGCACAAGCATGAAAAATGGGAACTCACCCCGTCTTATCTGCGGGTAACAGGGCGTTGAACCGTTGCCAAAGACTCCACAATACTGCGAACGGCTGCAACCATTGCCACTTCATCGTTTAGGCGGTTAATGGCAGAACCGACACCCACACCAGCAGCGCCCGACGCGATCGCCATCGGTGCCGTTACGCTAGAAATACCAGAAGCACAGAGAACCGGAACCGAGACAGCGCGGGAAATCTCGTAAGCAGCCGCTAAAGTGGGGGCTGCCTTTTCAATAATTCCCAATGTTCCCGCGTGGTTGGGGTTGCTGCTGGTACCGCCTTCAGTTTGGATAATATCCGCACCCAGTTTAACCAGTTGTTCGGCTAACTGAACCTGCTGGTCTAAAGGCAGGATGTGAGGCACCGTTACAGACAGAGTAATCTGGGGTAAGAGCGATCGCGTCTGTTGCGTCAGTTGCAGCACCTCGGCTGCCTCAAACCGCCGCCCTTGCGCGTAGAATGTATCGTAATTCCCAATTTCAATCAAATCTGCGCCCGCTTGTACCGCCGCCACAAACTGTTCAGGTTCCACCGCAGACACGCAGATGGGCAAATTCGCCAATTCGCGGCACATCCGTACCAAACCCGGATCGGCTGCAATATCCACAAAAGTAGCACCCCCGCGATCGGCAGCTTTCACCACCGAAGCCACTTTCGCCGCATCAAAATTCGTCAAACCGCTAATTACTTTCAGCGCCGTACCTTGAGCAAAGGCACTTTGGAGTTGAGCAAACATCGTCATAGTCAATTTCTGCAAAAACCTGAGTCAGATTTCATTGTGCCACTGTCTGTCCCTGGCAGGCGGACAAATTCCCAGGATGCTGTACCAGGAGATAGTGGACAAATGGTCTGTGTTAGCTGAACAATAGCAACATCGCCTCTGACTTAGGTTAGCTCTTGCCATGAAGACTGTAGCGTGTCAGGATGACTTACGGATTTTGGGAAAAACATTACAGGAACGCTTGCACGCTGAACTCTCAGATGAGATTCGCTTTCAGGTGCAATGCGCTCTTAAGCCGAATCTGTTAATGGTACTCGCCCAACACCGTGCCTCTCAACAACCCAACCCCCAAGAGGTTTTCAGGGTGCTACAGCAAGGGGTTGAACGAGAACGGCCGGATTTTTACGGCCAAGTACGGCTATTTTTGCGCGTTGTCGAACAGCGAAAACCTTACGCCTATCGCAAGTTTATGCTGACGCCTCCGGTTGAGTTTGAACCGGATTTAGATTCTGGGTTATTGGATGCGGATATTTCAATTTCTCAGGCATTTGTCCAACCCGTTGAACCTGAAGTTGAAGTTCAGGATGCCCCTCCAGTTGTCGAGACTCCAGAGGCTCCCCCATCGCCTCACAAGCGCATTCAGCAAGTTTTTGAAAAATATCCCGTATCGCTGATTTTGGCGGGTGCAGGGGTCAGTATTGCCTCGTTTGCGGGGGCGTTTTACCTGCTGTCTCGCCCCTGCGTGGTCGGTCGCTGCTTGGTGCTAGAACAATCCCAGGCTTGGACAACAGAAGCGATCGCCCTAGCCGAAGATGCCACCCATCCGTTGGAAATTCAAACCGCCCATAAACAACTCACCCTAGCAACGCGCAAACTCAAATCAGTTCCCCTTTGGTCTTCCCATCGCTCAAATGCGCGACAATTAGCACAGGCGAATCGCGAACCCCTGCAAGAGTTAGAGTTATTGCTAGCGGCAATGGGTAAGGCGATGTCAGCGGCAGTCAAAAGCCAAAATCCTCCCCACCCCGTCGCCACCTGGCAGGAAGTTCAAGGTTTGTGGCAAAGTGCGATCGCCGGTATGGAAGCCCTTCCCGAAGGCGCAGTCGGTTATGATTTTGCTCAAATCAAGTGGCGCGAGTATCAGCGCAACTTAGGAACCATTAACCAACGCATTGAAATTGAACGCCAAGCCCAACGTCACCTCGACTCGGCAAAAAGTGCAGCCAGGATCGCAGAAGCGCGTCAAGGCATTGCAGACTCTTCGCAAGATTGGCAATTGGTGGAAAATACCTGGCTAACGGCACTCAATGTCCTTCGCCAAATTCCCAGCGGCACAATGGTTCATGCAGAAGCAACCGCTTTGATCAATAGTTATTCTGTGGGGTTAGCCGCCGCGCGCGATCGCCAAAGCCAAGAACAGTTTGCCACGCAACTCTACCATCAAGCCCTCAATTACGCCGCCCAAGCCCAAGACTACGAAACAGAACAGCAGTTTTCCCTCGCTGTCGTCAGTTGGCAAAATGCAGTTGCTTACATTCAACAAATTCCCGATCGCACCTTCTACGCCCCCCAGGTTAAACCGCTAGCGGGCGAATATCGCCAAGCCTTGACAAAAGCCCAAGATCGACTCCGCCTGACTACAGCTTTACAGCAAACGCGAGTAGATTTGGCGCGTTCCTGCACCTCCTCTCCCACCATTTGCACCTATGATGTGACTGATTCGCGCATTCTGGTTAAACTCACGCCAGATTACGTGCGAACTGTACGAGAAACTTTTATTTCCGCTGGCGGGCTTGGCGATTACAATACCCTAGCCGGAATTGACGAACATGTTCAAACCCTACAATTTGCTCTAGAAGCCATTAGCCGCAATGCGGGTTTACCGCTAGAAATTTACGATCCTTACGGTCAACTGATGAGTACCTACGTGCCGCGTACTTAACTTAATTGGCGGCGAAACTGGCGGATACTAACGCTTAACAAGACAATGGCAAATCCTAGGAGGGCGATCGCATGGGGCCACAAAACTGTTAGCCCCACACCTTTTAGCAGAATCCCACGCACAATCGTAATGTAATGGCGCAATGGGTTTAGTAATGAAAGATACTTAAAAAAGACTGGCATACTTTCAATGGGGGCGATCGCGCCTGAAAGTTGAATCAGGGGTAAATTAATAAAAAATGAGGTGAGTACCACCTGCTGCTGGGTTCGACAAAGGGTAGCCAGCAAAATCCCAATCCCAATTCCCACCAGTAAATAAAGTCCAGATAAGCCTAAAAATAAGAGAAAGTTTCCGCGAAACGGAACGCCAAACACCCCCCGCCCTACCGTTAAGGCCAAAAATACATCGCCGATTAATAAAATAAACAGAGGAACGATCTTGGCGCAGAGAATTTCCCAAGCTTCCGCAGGCGTCATTAATAGTTGTTCGAGGGTTCCGGTATCTTTTTCTCGCACAACGGTTACTGATGAGACTAGGGAACTAATCAGGGTTAGCACCAACCCCAACACGCCAGGAACGAAAAACCAACTACTCTGCAATCCAGGATTATAGAGAAACCGGGTTTGGAGATGAATTAAAGGGGGGGTTGAATCTCCCGCTAACCGCCGATTATACTGAGTGAGAATTTGGTTGATGTACCCTTGGGCAATGCCTGCGGTATTGGCATCTACAGCATCAATGAAAACTTGGACTTCGGCGGGTGGGTTGTCTATCCATTGACGCTTAAATTCTGAGGGAATGACTAAACCCACGGTTAAACGTCCGAGTCGCACCTGTTGGCTGAGTTCGCGATCGCTCAACAAGGTTTTTTCAGCGATAAAGACTTGATTGGCGGTTAAGGCTGAAACCAGTTCTCGACTTTCGTAGGTTTGAGCATAATCCACAATTCCCATTCTAATAGAATGCACGTCTGGGTTAAGGGCAAATCCGTAAACAAGGAGTTGCACGGTGGGTGGAATAATTAGCAAAACCAAAGTCTGTCTATTTCGCAAGATTTGAGCAAATTCTTTGAGGGTCAATGCCCAAAATCGGCTATTGGTTAAGCGCTGAAGTAAGTTCATATTCATCCCCCAATCGTTTCTCTACTCGTAATCTTTTGAACCCGTTTCCTAAAGGTATTTATTGAAATTTCAGAGAGTAAAATTTAGGTTTATAATTGCATTTTTGACAAGCCTTTTCGCGCTGCGCTAAACAAGAGAAAGCCTAAGACAACAAGCATCACTAGCGCAAACCAAACGCCAGGAATTCCCGTGCCGCGAACAAAAGCATCTCGCGTAATTTCAATGTAATAGCGGGCGGGAACAATTGTCGATATTAAAGAGAGGGGAAAGGGAATATTATTTAAAGGATAAATAAAGCCTGAGAGTAACAAAGCCGTTAAAAAACCAATGAGGGCAACGGCTTGCACGGCTGAATTTTGATTGCTCGTTCGCACGCCAATCAATAACCCAAAAAAGACCGCATCTGCAATGAATAAAAGCGTTCCGACAAGCAAAGGGATAGGAAAAGTTGCAAACCTGAGATGCCAAATCATTGCCCCTAATGTCATCACGATGATGGCTTCGCTGATACCCACCAGCAGATAAGCCAATCCTTTGCCTAGCAAAAGCTCGGTAGCCGTTAAACTAGAAGCATAAACCTGTAATAGAGTGCCTTTTTCCTTCTCTCTTACCATTGCGATCGCCATTAGTAAAGAGGGATAAATCCAGAGAATCACCGCATACAAACCAGGGATAATAGATAAAGACTCCTGACGACCGGGATTAAACCATAAGCGAATGCGAGCAACAATTAAGTTCGCCGGAGTTTGAAAGCGAGTTTGTCTTAAAAAAAACTGCGTGGTGGCTTGCAAACTATTCTTAATAATTCGAGCATTATTAACATCCGTTCCATCCACTAAAACCTGGACATCAACGGGAAAATTCGATTGAATTTGCCGACTAAAATCGGGAGGAATTAAGACTACAGCCTTTGCCTTTCCCGCATCAATGATTGCTTCGGGATGAATGCTCGACAACTCCACCATCCGAACGGGTTGAAACTGGCGCGTTGCAAATAGCCGTTCAATATAAGCGCGACTCAAAGGCGAGTTATCATAATCGCGCACCGCTAGGGCAATATTTTGCACTTCTAGACGAATGGCAAATCCAAAGATCAAAAGCGTCATTAGAGGTAGAATAAAAGCAAGCGCCAAAGTTAAGCGATCGCGCTGAAATTGGGCTAACTCTTTTCGACATTGAGACAAAATCCGCTGACTCATTTAACCCTCCCGTTCTTGGGCGCGTTGCACAGTCCCAATAAACGCATCTTCCAAAGAAAATGGAATGGGGCGCAACGATTTCACCTCAATTCCAGACGCTTGCAACTCTTGGCAAATCGCAGGAATCTCCGCATCTGGGTTATCTAAAACCAAGTGAAGGCGATCGCCAAAAATTGACACCCGCCACCCCGCTAACTTAGACTTCAGTAAACTAGAACCTTCCTGGGTTTTATCCACAACCACCTCTAGCAGTTGACCTGGTTGCGCCGCCTTAATTTCGCTAGGAGACCCCTGCATCACCATCTCTCCTGCCACCATCAACCCCATGCGGTTGCACTGTTCCGCCTCCTCCAAATAATGGGTTGTCACCAAAATCGCCGTTCCCTGGCGGGCAAAATCATTAATCAAGCGCCAAAACTGACGCCGCGCCAAAGGGTCTACCCCAGAAGTCGGTTCATCGAGAAACAAAATTTCCGGTTCGTGCATCACCGACGCGCCAAACGCCACCCGCTGCTTCCATCCGCCCGGAAGCTGTCCGGTTAGCATCTGTTCTCGACCTTCTAACCCGCAAATTTCCAACACCCAATCAATTTTGCGACGGCGCAGAGAACGGGGAATACCATAGACCCCGCAATAGAACTCCAAATTTTGCAAAATCGTTAAATCATCGTACAGCGTAAACTTTTGGCTCATGTACCCAATACGCTGGCGCAGCGCCCCACTGCGAAGATTGTGGGTATTTCCCGCTAGCACCATCGTACCCGAACTCGCCTTTAGCAAGCCGCACAGCATTTTAATCGTTGTGGTCTTACCCGCCCCATTTGCCCCCAACAACCCGTAAATCTCCCCGTAGCGAATCTCCAAACTAACCGCTTTCACGGCTGGAAAACTGCCAAACACCTTTCGCAAATCACGGGCCCCAATTGCCACCGCCCCCTTAACCGGACGGGCAGTTGTCTGGATGCGGGGAAACGGCAAAAAAGGGGGGTCTTCTCCGGCTTGTCGCAATCGGGCTACAAAAACGTTTTCCAAAGTGGTTGGAGCAGTTTCCAAGCTTTCTAATGTCAAACAATGGCGATGGAGCAGACGTTGGACGGCGACTTTCCCGACCTCTACATCGGAGACCAAAATATCCAATCGGTCGCCAAAGGTTTGAATATCAGCAATCGCCCTATCCTCCCTTCCCCCTTGTAGCGCCTGTTCTGCGGCAGCAATATCCGGCGTGCGAACCTCCAAGCGCTGCAACCCCAACTCTTGACGCAACGCGGTTAAACTACCCACTTGTTCAATTTTGCCCTCATACATTAACGCAATCCGGTGACAGCGTTCGGCCTCATCCAAATAGGGCGTAGCCACCACCACCGTTACCCCTTCCGCCGCCACTGCTGCCAGAATATCCCAAAACTCTCGCCGCGAAACCGGGTCTACCCCCGTCGTGGGTTCGTCTAACAACAGAATATCGGGTTGCGAAATCAGGGCGCAGCACAGGGCAAGTTTTTGTTTCATCCCGCCGGAGAGATCCCCCGCCAAGCGATCGCCAAATTGTTCTAAACTCATTAAACCCAGATATTTTGCCCGTCGTTGCTGCAACACATCCGACGGCACCTGTCGCAACCCCGCGCTGTAACGCAAATTTTCATCAATACTCAAATCCAGGTACAACGAAAACTGCTGGGTTAAATAGCCAATCGCTAACCGGGCATCGCGGGGTTGTTTGCCTAATACCTGCACGTTTCCCCCAGTCGCTTCCATCACCCCGCCCAGGATATGGAAGGTTGTAGTTTTCCCCGCCCCATCCGGCCCAATTAAGCCAAAAATTTCTCCCGGCCAAACCTCAAAATCAATCCCCTTCACCGCTACAAATTTCCCGTAGCGTTTGAGTAACTGTTGAACGCGAATGACTGGATTAGCCATTTACCTCTAGAACTATCTGGGTTGACTTCCTGAACGTTCGTCCAAAAAAATTTCAGCATCCGCAGGCATTCCAGGCTTGGCATAGCCTCCGGGATGGTCGATAGTAATTCTGACACCAAAGACTTGACGCACTCGGTCTTCAGGGAAATAAATATTTTCTGGGGTAAAAGACGCCTGGGTATCAATAGCGCTAACCCTAGCACTTAACGGCTGATGGGGGGCTGAATCCAAATACACATGAGCAACTTGTCCAACCCGGACTTTGCCTATATTGCCTTCCGGGATAAATCCCCGCAAATAAACCTCATTCGGATTCATCGCCGTGATTAACGTTCGCCCCGTCGCAATTACCGTTCCAGGTTCGACGCTGCGAGTAATCACCACCCCATCAATTGGGCTAATCACGTTTAAATCGGCAATTCGGCTTTGAATTTCCTGCGCTGCTGCCTGAGTCTGAGTCACCTCGGCTTGAGTGGCCGCGAGTTGAAGTTGAGTCTGGGCGAGTCGCGTTTGCAAACCTTGCAGTTGGGCGGCGCGAATGTCTGGATTCAGTTCCGTTGTTTGTGCTTGTACGAGTTGTCCTTGGGCAGATTCTACTAACCTGCGGAACGCATTCACCGAAGACTGACGTGCTTGTAGCCTTGCTAAGGCAGTTTCGTAAGCAGTCTGGGCTTGGTCAAACTGCTGCTGGGTTACAGCTCCATTTTCCACTAAATCGAGATAGCGATCGCGATTGATATTCGCTAATCGATATTCTGCCTCCGCCTGCACCACCCCCGCCTGCGCTTCATTCAGTTGGGCTTGGGCTGCTGCCACCGCCGCCTCTGCTTGGAAAACGCGCCCCCGCGTGTCGCCCTGTGCCTGCGTCAAACTCAGTTGCATCTCCACAATTTGGCTTTCGAGCAAATTAATTTGCAAGCGGGCCTGTTCTTCCTGTTTTTGTGCAGCTTCCACCCTAGCTTTAGCCCCCGTCAGTTGCGCCTGAATTTCTGCATCATCCAGTTGAACCACCACCTGGCCCCGATGCACGGCATCGCCTTCGCGCACCGCCACAGATTCAATACGTCCTGCCACTTTTGCGCCAATATTTGTTTCGTAGCCTTCAATTCGACCGCTCAGGCGCAATTGAGTTTCTGGCGTATCATCAGACAAAAAATACCAAGTCGTTGCCCCAAGCCCAATAACCCCCAAAACAGCAACAATCAATAACCGGGGCAAACCTTTCCGTCTCGCTTTTGGCTTATCGAGGGGTAAAGCCGGTTCTTGGGGGTGGGAAACTGATGAACTCATCGCTTCTTTTCCTCTCAACAGAAAAGTAGGAGATACGAGCAGAGTTCGCAAACAACCGAGTTGAAATGCTCCTCCTACTCTCAATTTAGCTCGCAGACTGAGTGCCGCAACGCCTTATACGCAACCTTTAAGCGCCAATAACTCAGCCTTCAGCGATAGGGGACAATAGCCCAAAGCAAAAGCCACAGAACTATCTAGCGAAACATCTTGGGGCCGAGGGGCTGCCATTGGCACATCTTTTTGCTGACAGGCGGTAATTTGTGCTTTTGGTAATTCCAGAACCTCTGCCATTAAGCAACCAAACTCATAGCGCGAAACCCGTTCTCTACCGCCTAAATGTAAAAGTCCCTGCGCTGTTTCTAAAGCCAATAATAAGCCTTGGGCAGCCGTTGGCGCGCTAGCCGGGGTTCGGTACTCATCGGCAAACAAGCTCAAATTTTCCCCTTGTCGCAATATTTTGAGAAACGGTTGAATGAAGCTAGTCGCCCCTGTCGGTACGGCACCAAACATCAGCGGCATCCGGCACACTGTAGCATCAGGATAGCGCTGCAAAACTTCCTGTTCGGCTAGAACTTTGTGTTCGGCGTAGCGAGAAATAGGATTAACTGCATCTGTTTCTCGATAGGGCGGTTTTGTACCATCAAACACCAAATCGGTTGAGGTAAAAACAAAGGGAATTTCGCTATCCGCCGCTAAACTGGCTAAATGGGCGGTTGCTTCCACATTGAGAGCATAGGATAGCTGGGGATGGGTTTGACAGAAGTTAGGCGCTGATTTGGCAGCTAAATGAATTACCGCATCGGGTTGAATTTGCTGCCAAAGGGTTTTGAGGGCAGCAAAGTCTGTTAAATCAACGGGGGCTAGCGTCACCCTAGGAAGAGTTACGGTTTTTGTGGTGTAAGTCCCAAACACCTGATAATGTTGGGCTGCTAGCGAACACAGATTCCAACCTAAAAAACCACTTGCCCCCGTAACTAACAGTTTTTTCAAACAATTCCTCCTAGGAGTTGGGTGAGGTTCGCAGCAGAAGGCTAAGGCGTCCTAGCTGCGGGACTTGGCGATACCGTGGGAGAAGGCTGGGGCGTTGCCGGAGTTGGCGATATCGTGGGAGAAGGCTGGGGCGTCGCGGCTGCCGGACTTGGCGATATCGTAGGAGAAGGCTGGGGCGTTGCGGCTGCCGGACTTGGCGATACTGTAGGGCTTGGCGCTATTGTAGCAGAAGGTGCTGGGGCTGTTAAAGGTGCCGCTGGTTCTGGAGTTCCTAAAATACTGGGGTCGCCATTATCAAACACGCCTGCGACACAAGCAATCATCATTGTGGCTAAAGTGCCGACAAATAAGGCTTTCCAACCCAGTTCAGAAATATCTTTGCGCCGCGAGGGAATCAAAGCAATGGTACCCCCAACAAAGATACCAACCGACGCAACGTGAGCAAAGCCAGATAAAGCATAACTCACGATTAAGACTGTGCGATCGCTCACTAGCCCCGCTTTGGCAGCTTCTGATAATGCCTGATACGGGGGAATAGCCGTTTCTAGCAAGCGGCGTCCAATAATAACTGAGGCTATCCAGCTTTCATCTAAGGGAACGCCAGTCAGTAAGGTCAGCGGGTAAAATAGAACACCGCAGATATTGGCCAGCGTCACCACGCTAAAGATGTTGCCAATTCCCTGGAGGATGAGATTCGGCGAATTGGCTAAATCTGCCAAACCTCCGAAAATCTGATCGATCAGGGAGACTAAACCCAAGATTAAGATTAAGACGGCCGCGATCGCAACCGCCATTTTCACCCCATCCAACGCCCCAACAATGGCCGCATCTAGCGGACTAACCCGTTCGATGGGTTCGCCGCCTACGGTTTCGGTCGGAATTTGAGATTGGGCATCGGCTATTTCTTCGCCAACAAATTCGCGCCCTTTGGGTTTGGTTTCTTCTTGGGGAATGCCTCCAGCCGTTACGGGAACTGTCGTTTCGGGAACTAAAATCTTAGACAGTACAAAACAAGCTGGAATTGCAATAATAGAAGCTGACACTAAATGTCCTAAAATATTAGGAAAAACAGGTCTGAGAAAACTGACATAAATGGCCAGGGTGGAGGATGCTGCGGTGCCAAAACAGCAGGCAAGAATGGCACAAATTTCCGAGCGCGTCATGCTTGCCAAGTAAGGTTTGACCACAATGGCGGCTTCAATGCCAACAAAAATATTAGCCGCCCCGCTTAAAGATTCTGCACCGCTTAAGCGCATAGTTTTATAAAAAACTTTGGCAAAAATTTCGGTAATCCACTGAATGACGCCAATATTATAAAGAAGCGCCATTAACCCAGAGAAAAATATCACCGTTGGCAGGGCGCGAAAGGCAAAAATATAGCCCAGATTGACCGCAGGCTCTACCCCAGGGCGAGGCACAATGTTAGAGCCAAAGACAAATCTTGCCCCCGCATCGGCTGCAACAAAAACGCTATCTAGAAGATTACTAAAAATTTCTAATCCAACTTTAGTCGGCGGGAACCAAAAAACAGCAGCTCCTAAAATAAGCTGTAAACTAATACCCCAAATAATGACGCGCCAAGGAATATACTTGAACTGGCGGTTTTCTGAGAAGATCCAGGCAATTAGGCATAAGCCAAACATGCCGATTAAGGAAATGAGATTGAGGAATGCCATAACCGAGGAGGAAGAGGAAGTCGATGGGATGCAAACGCAGTCTTGAGAGCAACTGTTAGGCGCAATCTATCTCAGCAAAGCAACCTGAACTTCTACGGGTTGTTTTCGGAATACTCTTTTAAGGCGATCGCGCTTTAGATGAACAGGCTAATGGTAAGTCAATTCTTAGCTAAAACTGAAGGAACTGCAAGTAAATTAAGATTTAACGCGAGCCGCTTGTTTGCGATTTGTAACAAAGACGAGCGGACTCCAGCCTTCACCCGACCGAGAGGAGAGTGTAACCTGGGGAAAAGCCTGTCAGGGCTTGTGTTGTAGCGCTGAAAGAATCAAACTCTAGCCAAATTTTCGGTAACTGCTCTGCAAGCGTGCATAAAACCCAAACAGCCACCCTATGAAACAGGAAAGAGACGCACTGCTTATTATTCCTGCTGCTGACGCGATCGCGTTAGCAGCTTTTTTTGTTAGCGTTTCATCTAGAATAGCTGACCTGGCTGTGACTGAAAAGGCGATTTTGTTACATAAATTGCAACCATTGGGCAATCTCACCCTCCAGCCTGCATACTGACAACAACTCAGTCCTTGCCAAGCAAGCGCCTATGCTGGAAGATCCAAGAGATCGTCAAATCCTATTTTTGAGCCTATTTCTGATTGTCGGCATCAGTACCAGAGACTGGACGCTTAAACTGGAGTGTATCGGAAGCGCGATCGCCACTTGCCTGCTGACACAAAGCTTAATCTTAGGGTGCAAGCGCAAAATGGCACCCACCGATGAACCCTTCTGCTGGCATTCTCTCAAAAGTGCAGCCATTACTGGACTAAGCCTCAGCCTATTGTTACGCACGCAGCACCCTAGCACCATGATGCTAGCTGCTTTCGGGGCGATCGCCAGTAAATTTTGCTTTCAACTCAACCACAAACACTGCTTTAACCCCGCCAACTTTGGCATCATTTTCGCCCTCGTCCTCACCCAAGACGCGTGGGTATCCCCAGGACAATGGGGGGAACAAGGCTGGTATATTCTCCTATTTGCCACCTGCGGCGGTTTAGTCCTGCAATTGGTGGGAAGATGGGATACCACAGCCAGCTTTTTAGGCAGTTACGCCTTGCTAGAAGCCGCCCGCAACGCCTGGTTGGGTTGGACGTGGGACGTTTACGCCCATCGCCTCATGAGCGGATCGCTACTATTATTCGCCTTCTTTATGATTACCGATCCGCGCTCAATTCCCAATGCCCGGATGAGCCGAATTGTGTGGGCGATAGGTATCGCCGTCATGACCTTTATCCTGCGGAACTCTTTTTTTGTAGCCGCCGCCCCATTTTGGGCCTTATTTGCCCTTTGTCCCTTCAGTTTTCTGTTGGATATCGCCTGGAAAGCCCCCCAATTTACCTGGCCTTCTCTGTCTGGCTCAGACAGGAGTGTATCTAAAATTGCTAACCTATCCTAAGTAAACTCCGATGAAACCCTTACGCTCAATCCTGAGTTTATTGCTCATTGGCATCATTTTGCTTGCTCACCCGGCTAACGCTTTCGCGTTTTGCGGTTTCTATGTGGCAAAAGCCGATGCCAAACTCTACAACCAAGCCTCTCAGGTGATTATTGCACGCGATGGCGATCGCACAATTCTCACAATGGCTAACGACTACCAGGGCGACGTAAAAGACTTCGCCCTCGTCGTTCCCGTCCCCGTCGTCCTCCAAGAAGAACAAGTTCAAATTGGCGATTCCAGCATTATCGAACGCCTAGACGCCTTTAGCGCCCCCCGCTTAGTCGAGTATTTTGACTCCGACCCCTGTACGGCTTATCTGCGAAGGGATGCTGTTCCCGCGCCAATGGCTCAAAGCGCCCCCGGTTCAACCAGAGGCGCGAGTGCAGATGAAGCCTTTGGCGTCACCGTCGAGTCGCGCTTCAGCGTTGGCGAATACGATATTGCCATTCTTAGCGCGAGAGAATCCAACGGCTTAGAAAATTGGCTCAACCACAATGGTTATCGTATCCCTAGAGGCGCTAACCAAGTCTTGCATCCCTACATCCGCCAAGGCATGAAATTCTTTGTCGCCAAAGTCAACCTAGGAGAATTTGAAAAAGCCGGAATTCAACTGTTGCGACCCCTAATGATTGCCTATGAATCGCCTAAATTTATGTTGCCCATTCGTTTAGGAACCATCAACTCGCAGGGCGAACAAGATTTAATTGTTTATATTCTCTCTCGCCAAGGCCAAGCAGAAGTTACCAATTATCGTACCGTTAAAATTCCTTCCGATGCAGAAATTCCTTTATTTGTCAAGAACGAATTCAGCGAATTTTACAAAGCCATGTTTCAGAACACCTATCAGCGAGAAGGCAGAAACGTAGCCTTTCTAGAATATGCTTGGGATACTGCCAACTGCGATCCTTGTTCTGCCGATCCCCCCACCTTAGAAGAACTGAAAAAAGCAGGCGTATTTTGGTTAGATAATAATAGTAACCGTTGGCCCAACGTCTTTATTAGCCGGATTCACGTTCGCTATACTCGCGATAAGTTTCCCGAAGACTTAACCTTTCAAACCACAGCGAATAAACAACTTTTCCAAGGGCGTTACGTTCTCCGTCACCCCTATACAGGCGAAGTTAACTGTTCGGCGGGTTACGAGTACAAGCGAATGCTAGCCAGACGATTTGAAGAAGAAGCCCAAACCCTCGCCAAGCTAACCAACTGGAATATTCAAGATATTCGTCAGAAAATGAATGTTGCTGAAGTGGTTGATATTCCCTGGTGGCGGCGGATCTGGCCTTTGCGTTAAGCGCGTTATGGCTAAGTGCTGAGTCACCAGCTAGGTTAAACTTTTGTTCAGCTTATCGTAAGCTATAGATCCCCAGTTTCGCGAAGAAATTGGGGATCTGTAAACTTTAGGGGGTTGAGTTGCACCCCAACTGACTGACAATTGAGTAGGTAAAATGAAAATTAAATCAGAACTGCTGAATATTGAAACGGAAACTGGCATTCAAATTTATAACCTTACCCCTAAAGTTCAAGATTGGATCGAGCGCGTAGGGCTGCAAAATGGACAAATTACCCTTTTTTCTCGCCACACCACAACAGCATTAGCTATTAACGAATACGAAGAACGTTTGCTTGTAGATATTAAGGCGTATCTCAACAAACTTGCACCTGAAAATGACCGTTACCTGCACAATGATTTACATTTACGGGTGGTTCCCCCAGATGAACCCATGAATGCTCATTCTCACCTAATGGCAATGACTTTAAGCACGAGCGAAGTTATTCCTGTAATGGATAGCAAATTAGCCTTGGGAACTTGGCAATCTTTGTTATTTTTTGAATTGGATGGGCCGCGCCAGCGAACTGTACTCGTTCAAGCATTGGGCGAATTTGAATAGCTACCCCTCAAAATCGGGTTGAAATTCCTAAATTCATCCTTCTGGAAGAGGGCGAACTTCTCAGGAGTTCTATCAGTTGGGTGAGGAAGCGTTCTACCTGCGGCGCGATGATTGCAAGCAAGCTCTACCTTTATGCTGTGAAGTAGAAAGGAGGGCAATTGACCGATGAAAATTCATTGGAAAAAATTATTGTTTAGCCTGACAATTTGGTTGATATCAGAAATTAGTTTAACGTTAATAGGTTTAGATGATTTGGCAGACTATAGTGAATTTATTTGCCATCAAAATGTTCCCGAAGCGATCGCGATTCGAGAATTCGGGAAACAAGAACAGCGATTTGGGTTTTCCCCACCCCATCCTTGGGGGCCATTCGCTAAGATAGCCGGGTGAACCTTAAGACTTAACAAGTTCATTTTCTTGTCACAAGACTGTCACAGCGACTTCACACTCCATTCGTAGATTTTAAAGTAACTTAGTAATCGGCAGGCGATTGAATATGAAACAGCACTCTCCCCTCGATTCGGATACCAATCCCATGTCTTCTCGCACGCTGAAATCCTGGCAAAAACCCCTCACGTACCTTTCATTGGTGCTACTCGGAAGCGGAATGACCCTAGCTGGAACCCACACCCTCTCGCGATCGCCCTTACCGCTACTCGAACAAAGCGCGATCGCTCAGGCTCCTAACCGCGCCCTAACCCCAACCAATGGTAACTTTGTCACTCAGGTGGTGCAAGATGTGGGGCCGGCAGTTGTCCGTATTGATGCATCGAGGCGAGTCAGTCGTCGAGTTCCCCAAGCTTTTAACGATCCCGCCTTGCGAGAATTTTTTGGCGATCGCCTTCCCGCCACCCCTAACGAACGCGAAGTGCGCGGCGCGGGTTCCGGGTTTATCCTGAACTCCAACGGCGAAATTTTAACCAACGCTCATGTGATTGATGGAGCCGATCGCGTTACCGTAACCCTCAGAGACGGGCGAGAATATGAAGGTCGCGTCCTCGGAACCGATCCGATTACGGATGTAGCTGTCGTTAAAATTGATGCCAATAATCTGCCAACCGTGAGAGTTGGCGATGCCGAACGCTTGCAACCGGGCGAATGGGCGATCGCGATCGGTAATCCTCTAGGCTTAGATAATACCGTCACCGTCGGCATTATTAGCGCAACGGGTCGCAGCAGTTCTCAGATTGGCGTTCCCGATAAGCGAGTTAGCTTTATCCAAACCGACGCCGCCATCAACCCCGGTAACTCCGGAGGTCCCTTACTCAATCAAAGTGGCGAAGTGATTGGGATGAACACCGCCATTTTGCGAAATGCCCAAGGTTTAGGCTTCTCCATCCCCATCAATACTGCTCAACGCATTGCTCAGGAATTGATTGCCAATGGCAGCGTTCAGCATCCTTACTTAGGGGTACAGATGCTCACCCTCACCCCCCAAGTTAGAGAGTCTATTAATAACAATCCCAACAGCGGACTCATCGTGCAAGACGATCGCGGCGTGCTGGTTACGCGAGTGATGCCGAACTCTCCAGCCAGTCAAGCTGGTTTGCAAGCTGGCGATATTATTCTCCGCATTGGCGATCGCGAAGTGTCTGATGCAAGTGGCGTTCAACAGGCGGTTGAAGCAACCCAAGTGGGTAGCACCTTACCGCTAGAACTGCGCCGCAATGGTCGCACTGTGAATCTTAACGTTCGGGCGGGTGCTTTCCCCAATCAGAATAGTTAATAGAGCTTTTAGCAGGAAGCTCATTGGGTTTCCTGCTAGCATAAGGATGTTGGGTTTCACTGGCGTTCTACCCAACCTACGGCTTTGTGTAGGTTGTGATTATTGTTTTAGTTTTAAGGCAACTCGCTGAATGTCCAGTAGACTTGAATGGCGCGCAACATTTCCACAAATTTAAAATAATCTAGCGGCTTAATCATATAGCCAGCAACGCATAAATTAAAGCTTTCGAGTTTATCTCGATCTTCGCCTGATGTGGTTAATACAATCACGGGGATATGTTTTAAATCGGCATCTTGCTTAATTTCTCGTAAAAACTCTAAGCCATTCATTTTTGGCATATTCAGATCCAGCAAAATAATGGCGGGTTTTTTGTAACTTCGATCTCGCAAGAGGGCTAAAGCTTCTTCCCCGTTAGCGGCAATATCTACAGGGTTTTTAACTTCAATTTCCTTTAAAGCCCGTTGGACGGTAAGTCGGTCAACTCGGTCATCTTCTACCAATAAGATCGGCTGCAAATTCCTCATATAGACTTACCTATGTTCAACTTTATGTTTCGGCCAGGTAAAGGAAAACGTACTTCCTTGATGCAATTGAGATGTCACCCATACTTTTCCGCCATACATTTCTACAATCTTTTTGACAATGGATAACCCCACCCCTGTTCCTTCCGATTCATCGCGAGGGGATAAGGTTTGAAAAATCTGAAAAATCTTCTCAAAGTATTGCGGATCGATACCAATGCCGTTATCTGCAACGCTGAATTGCCAATAGGGATGGCGATCTTGGCAAGAAACGATGACATTTCCTTGCTTGCGATCGCCATCCCTCGCTGGTGAAGAATCGCGATCGGTATATTTAACGGCATTACTCAAGAGATTTTGAAAAACTTGCATCATTCGGGTGGGTTCGCACCAAACGCGAGGTAAAGGACTCAAGATGCGAATTGTGACTTGTTCGGGGGGAGCAATTAGTTCAATGACTTCGCTCACCAGTTCATTGAGGTCAATTTCTACTAACTCTTCTCGAATTCGACCGACTCGCGAATATTGCAAGATCCCTTCAATTAAATTGTGCAATCGTTGCACGCGCCCGACCAATAAACGAATGAGTTCTTGTCCTTCTGCATCGAGCTTTTCTTGGTAGTCCGTTGCTAACCAAGTCGCTAGAGAACCTATGGCGCGTAGAGGCGCTTTTAAGTCATGAGAGACGATATAGGCAAAATCTCTTAATTCTTGATTGGCTCCTTCAATTTCTTTGAGGAGTTGAGCTTGGCGAGCTTCTGAAAGTTTGCGCTCGGTGATATTCCGAAAAATTCCGCGAATATGAATGGGCTTACCATCTTCCCAGCGGCAATTAATACTGCCTTCAACTGCGATCGCCGTCCGATCTTGGGCAATAAACATCGTTTCGAGGTTAGCATCCCCCGCGCCGCTTTGCCAGCGCTGCCAAGCTTCCAGAACGCGATCGCGCTCTTGGGGATGGATAATCTCGCGGAAGTTGAGGTGTTGCATTTGTGCCGAGCTATACCCTAGCGATCGCCGCCAAGCTTGGTTGACATAGATGAAATTCCCCTCTAAATCGACAATCTGAATCAGATCGCTGGCATTATCAAAAAAGTCCTGTAACTGTTCGTGAGCTTGCTTTAACTGAGCCGTGCGCTGTTCGACCCGCAACTCTAACTCGTCAAAGGCTTCGAGCAACGTGACTTCAGCGCGTTTGCGTTCGATGGCGTACCGGATCGAGCGCTCTAGGAGTTTAGCGTCAATTTCTCCCTTCACTAAGTAGTCTGCAACACCTGCTCGCATGGCTTTAAGGTCAATTTCCAAATCTCCTTGACCCGTGAGCAAAATTAACGGTGCTTTGCATCCCGAACACAGCGCCACGCTCAATAGCTCTAGACCATTGCGATCGCCTAAACGATAATCGAGTAAATACACATCATGCTCGCAGCGCCCGATCGCTTCAACGGCGGTTTCATAAGTATCCACCCAAGCCAGCTCAAACTGTTCGGACTCAATTTCCATTAACCAGTCGCGAGTCAGAACATAATCATCTTCATCATCATCGACTAGGAGGACTTTCACCGCATCGCTCACTCTGTTTTCCTCCACTTCGCCTCAGTTTTACCGTTTTGTTGGCAACTCGACAATTTCAAACCAATATTCCCCAAGGGTTTTCATCAGTTGTACGAGCGATTCAAATGTAACGGGTTTTGTAATAAATGAACTAACCCCTAGGTCATAACTTTGCTCAATATCTTCTTCGGCTTGTGAAGTGGTCAGAACTACAACCGGAATGCGCCGCAACTGCGGATCGGCCTTAATCTCTTGCAAGGCTTCGCGGCCGTCCTTTCGGGGCATATTCAGATCGAGCAAAATCAGGTTGGGTAGCGCCACCTCGCTGAGATCGGCATATTTACCCTGACGGTGCAGATAATTCATTAACTCTTCACCATCTTCGACAAAGTGTAAGGTGTGGCTTAGAGCGTTCTCTTCTAAAGCTTCTTTGAGCAGGAGGCGATCGTCTTCGTCATCATCAGCAATTAAAATTGTCACACCCTTACGTTGTTTGACCACTCTCGAATCTCCTGTAACCAATAACAAAACAGTGAGCCTTCAATCATTTGCAATCAATCTAGAAAAACGCTTCTCAGCATCAGGTTTGAGGAAGCCAGTCAACAAGCGATGGATTCGAGAGTCCTCTACAGGTCGTCTAGATCGGTGAGGACGCGATCGCCATAAATATGGCTAGGAGTGATGCTGCTTCACAGGTAGTGTAACGATAAAGGTGGTTCCTTGGTCAGGCTGGCTGGTTGCTGTAATAGTGCCTCCATGCCTTTCTACAATTTTACGACAAATAGCTAGACCCACTCCCGTGCCTTCATAATGATTGCGACCGTGCAAGCGCTGAAAAATGTTGAAGATCCGATCCGTATATTTCGGATCGAACCCTATTCCATTATCTTGCACATAAATTTGATAAGACTGAGGAAAATCTGTATTTTCAGGTAGGGGTTCCGCGCTAATTTCAATTGCAGGCGGTACGCCTACCCGGTGAAACTTCAGAGCATTACTAATCAAATTCTGCCAAAGTTGGCGAATCTGAACGGGGTCTGCTTCAATGGTCGGTAAAGGATGAATCGTCACCTGACCTTGAGTTTGTTCTAGCCGCATTTCCAGATCGTTGAGGACTTCTTGGGCAATTTGTTCGAGGTTGACACAGGCGTAAGGTTGTGCTTTGGTCGTGACTCGCGAGAAGGACAGCAAATCTTGAATTAAGGTTTGCATTCGCGAAGCTGCATTGTGAATGCGACTCAGGTAGTCTTGAGCCTGTTCGTTGAGTTGGCTATTATATTTAGTGACTAAGCGATCGCTAAAAGCTTGAATTTTCCGCAAGGGTTCCTGCAAATCGTGAGAAGCAACATAGGCAAAGTCCTGTAACTCGCGGTTGCTCTGTTCCAACTTCGCTGCAAATGCCTTCAAATCCTCCTCAGCCCGCTTGCGTTCGCTAATATCAAAGGCAATGGAAAGGTATTGAAAAGGCTGATTTTGTTCGTTAATAAAAGGGACAATGGTGGTATTTAACCAATAAATACCGTTAGGCGTGCGGTGCCGAGTTTCGCCGCGCCAAATTCGGCCGCTTTGCAACGTTTGCCAAATTTCCTCGTAAAATTCCGGCGGATGATAAGTAGAATCTAATAGCTCAAATTGATTTCTCTTGAGCAGTTCTGTTTGCGAATAATGTCCAATTTCGCAGAATTTATCATTGACATAGATAATCTTTCCTTCCGCATCGGTGGTTGAAACAATTGCCGCTTGTTCTAGGGCATAGTGAATATCTGAAAGCGATTTATAAGATTGCTTGAGTTCTTCAGCCGCTAAATAAGGTTCCGTAATATCGCGAAAATACCAAATCCGCCCATAAAACTGTTCATCTGCGGAAAACACCGGAGCCGAGTAATATTCAACAATACGCCCATCGCGCAGATACAGCAATTCCTGAGAAATCACCCTCGGATTGAGCGATAATTCTTCAATGCGATCGCTAAAATTCTTAGGATTTGAAAGATTAGCCAATACTCCATTCAGTAAATCGGTGACATCCTTGGCTGATAAGGGAATCGCATTAATGGCATCAATGGGGATATTCCACATCTGGCAAAAACGCAGATTATAAGACGTGACAGCCCGATTTTCATCTACGGCTAAAATCCCATCAATTGCGGCTTCCTGCTGGGCTTTGAGAAACGAATAGCTGCGTTGCAAAGCCTCATTTGCTTGAGACAATTCGTCCGTTCGTTCTTGCACCCGTTGTTCTAACGTTTCTCGTGCTTGCTGAATTTCCTGAAATTTCTGATAAAGTGTCGCCGCCATTACTTGAAAATTGCCAATTAACCAGTCAATTTCGCGAACTGCCCCATCGGAAGGCCAACTTAATATCGGTTGTTCGAGGAGCTTATCAGGTAAATTGGTGGTGACTTGCAACAATTGGGATAGCGGTGCAACCAACCGACGGCTAACCCAGCCTGCTAAAACAAAGGCTAAGACTGCGACAAGGATGAGAATCGTTAAATTTTGAATATACTGACTTTGAAGTTGGGTAATGTAGGGCAAGGCAGCAATATCAATGACCAACTGCCAAGGTAAATCAGGTTCCAACGTCTGTTGTAGGGTATAGACAGAGCGCTGCCATCGCGTCAGTGCGGGTAAGTTGGGATCGTCAGGCATCCAGCGGAAAACTTCTCCATTTTCGTCATCCAAGGGTACCCGTTGATTCAAAGGCGGGTATTCGTATTGCTGTAAGATTCCGGTTGCTTCAGTTGTCGCTAAAATGTGATCGCGCCGATCGAGCAACAGCAAGCGCAGATAACCGGCGTTGGTATGTGAGGGGAAAACCTGACTAAAAATATTTAAATTCACCTCGCTGACAATGCAACCGATCGGCGCATCCCCAGCGGGAGATAAGATCGGCACAATTAACCCTAAACTCGGCTCATTTTGCGAATTGCGGTAGCCATCCGAGATCCAGGCTTGGCGATCGCCAAACGTCGTGCTTGAGCAAGTCAATTCTGAGAAAATCGTATTGACATCGGTCGGAGACTGAGCATCAGTTGAGATCGCAATCGTGCGATCGCTCCTATCCTGGATCGCCACCGTTTGCAAGCTTGTGAAAATTCGTTGCAAAAACTGAGTCTGTTGTTGCAATAGCACATTAGGCTGCATATTCACCATTTGAGCCATGCGCCCTAATTCTGTTAAAGAATCCACTCTCAACTGCTGTCGCTGTTGCAAACTTGAAACCAGTTCAGAAGCCGTAAAGCTCAAATTATCCCGAATATCAGCTTCAATCTGATAGACTGCTTGCCAATTGTAAATCGCCATCACCGTCAGGCTAGGAAAAAACACAAAGGCCACCAACAGATTAAACAATAACTGTTGCATCGAAAGCTGATAGCGCCTATGGGAGCGTCCTACCCAGGTCGGTAAAGGGACATGCGTTAAAATCAGACTGGCAACCAGGGCATTGAAAACCCCATTAATCCCTTGCTTAAGAGCGATCGTCGTCGTGGGGATAACTGGAATATCCAACGCCATGCGGTAAAAAATCCAGCACATCGGCATTCCCAACAGCAACCAGTAAATCCCATCCACCAAAACCAGGTTGGCACGACGCCGCCGACACATAAAACCCACCAGCACCGCTTCTACAAAAAAGATAATCCCCCCATAGGGATGATTCCACATCCAATAGGTTTGCAGGCTGGCGAAGGCTGCGGCTAGCACTCCCCACCGCATTCCATAAAGCTGAAACACCAGCAAAACCGCAATACTGCCAAACAGGAAATCAATCCCATAAAAAACGGGTAAGCTCAACCAATTACCCGCAACGCTGGCAATCAAGAGCAGGATTAATGCTAATGTAGATTTTTGCTGAGGGTTCATAATTTCTTGAACAGTGCGTGGTTCACGATGCCCGGCCCTCCCTAAACCCGTATGGGTGATGATGCTCACATTTTAAGGGGAAGATTAAGTAGCGTGAAGGCGATCGCACCTCAACTTGAATCCCTCGTTAGTACAGATGGGGTTATTCCCTTTTCCGAGGCATCCCCGGTTTGGCAGTCCCAAATTCAACAGGCGACTCAACCGGAATCCTTACCTCAGTGTATTGTTTACCCGCGCACGTCGGCCGAACTGAGCGAAGTGATGCAACTCGCCCACCGGGAAAACTGGCGCGTTCTTCCCTGCGGACAAGGGAGTAAACTGCATTGGGGGGGATTTGCTCAAGGGGTCGATTTAGTCCTCAGCACGCAGCGCCTCAACCGCTTAATCGATCATGCCATTGGCGATTTAACCGTAACAGTAGAAGCTGGAATGTCCTTTGCTGAACTGCAACATCGCTTGCACGAAGCCGGACAATTTCTCGCCTTCGATCCAGCCTACCCAGAAACCGCAACCTTGGGGGGAATTGTCGCCACCGCCGATACAGGAAGCTGGCGACAAGCCTACGGAGGCGTTCGCGATCGCCTAATTGGTCTTTCATTTGTTCGCAGCGATGGTCAAATCGCCAAAGCCGGGGGACGCGTTGTCAAAAATGTAGCAGGTTACGACCTAATGAAACTGCTAACAGGTTCCTATGGCACTTTGGGCATCTTAACGCAACTGAGCTTTCGCCTTTACCCGTGGCCCCAGGAGTCGGAAACGGGCGCTTTACAAGGAAACCCCCAAGCTATCGAGCAAGCCACACGCACCCTATTAAAATCGGCCCTAACCCCCACTGTCCTAGATTTAGTGTCCGAAAACGAGTCTGTTCTCAAACTCATCGTCCGCTTTCAAAGCATTCCCGAAGCCGTCCAACAGCAATCTACTCAACTGCTAGAACTGGCTACCAGCCTATCCTTAGAAGCCGATCTCTACACGGGAACCTTTGAGGATCGTCTATGGCAACAATTACGAGATCGCATGGCGAACGGTGGAATTCTCTGCAAAATAGGAATTAGACCCACTCAAGCCGTGCCATTCATGTCTTTTTTGGCTCAATTTCCTGCCACTGCAACGATTCACGCGCGTTCGGGCTTAGGCAAACTGCGGCTGGATACTGACGATCCGCAGATCGTCCAACAGGTGCGATCGCATCTCGAAGCTCATCAAGGTTTCCTGACCCTTTTAGAAGCCCCCATCGAATTAAAGCAAAAACTGGATATCTGGGGTTATTCTGGCAACGCCTTAGAACCCATGCGCCGACTCAAGCAGCAATTTGACCCCACCCATTTATTAAGTCCGGGTCGTTTTGTCGGCGGAATTTAAACTCAAAGCCCTCTGTATAATTAATCCCCGATCTAATGCAAACTTCTCAACCCTCCACTGGCATTCCTGCCAAAGAAAGCCAATTTTTAGCCCAAAATCCGCATTTATCGGGTTTTGACCCGCAAAATCCCCCCCCGCAAAAACTCATCGATAGCTGCGTTCACTGCGGTTTTTGTCTATCCACCTGTCCGAGTTATCGAGTGATGGGTAAAGAAATGGATTCGCCACGGGGAAGAATCTATCTCATGGATGCCATTCACCAAGGAGAAGCCCCCCTCGCCGATAGCACAACCCAGCATTTTGATACCTGCTTGGGTTGTTTAGCCTGCGTCACCACCTGTCCCTCTGGCGTGCAGTACGATCGCCTAATTGCAACCACGCGCCCGCAAGTTGAGCGTAATGTCCCGCGTTCTTGGGGCGATCGCATTTTTCGCGCCCTAATCTTTAACCTATTCCCCTACCCCAAACGCCTGCGCCTGCTATTGTTCCCCCTGTTGCTCTACCAACTTGTGGGCTTGCAGAAACTCGTCCGCGCCACCGGGTTATTACCTAAAATATCGCCCCGGTTAGCCGCAATGGAAGCGATTTTACCCAAACTCTCTTTCGCCTCGCTGACGGCTGAGTTTCCCGACATTATCCCCGCCCAAGGGGAAAAGCGCTATCGCGTCGGCGTAATTCTAGGTTGCGTTCAGCGCCTATTTTTCTCGCCTGTAAATGAAGCCACCGTCCGCGTCTTAACGGCGAATGGCTGCGAGGTGGTCATTCCCCAAAGCCAAGGCTGTTGCGCCGCCTTACCGGAACACCAAGGTCAAACGGAACAGGCGCAAGCATTAGCAAGGCGAATGATTGATAGCTTTGCCGATACAGAGGTAGACTACATCATTATCAACGCGGCGGGCTGCGGTCATACCCTCAAAGAGTACGGTCACATTCTCCAAGATGACCCGGAATACCGCGAAAAAGCCCAAGAATTTGCCCGCAAAGTTAAGGATGTCCAAGAGTTTTTAGCAGAAACAGGACTCACAGCCCCCCTGTTTCCCCTCTCCAACGAACCCCTTACCCTGGTATATCAGGATGCTTGCCATTTGCTACACGGACAAAAAATTAGCGTCCAACCTCGCCAACTCCTCAAGCAAATTCCTGGCGTGCAGTTGCGCGAACCCATCGATGCGGCGCTCTGTTGCGGCAGCGCGGGGGTTTATAATCTGCTGCAACCGGAAGTTGCCGATGAGTTGGGTCAGCAAAAGGTAGAAAATTTGTTAAATACAGGTGCTAGCGCGATCGCCTCTGCAAATCCCGGCTGTACCCTGCAAATCCAAAAACACCTCCGCCAGCAGGGAAAAGCAGTTCCCGTCATTCACCCCATTGAGTTACTAGACTGCTCGATCCGCAACGTTAAAGTGCGGAGTTGAACAGAGAATGGGGGGAAGAAGGGAATTGGGAGTTAGGAGTTAGGGGTTGGGGAAGAAGAGGATGGGGGGATGGGGAGATGGGGGGATGGGGGGAAGAAGGGGTGGGTAAATACTGATTTACTACTATACTTCTCAGCACTCAGAGAAGCACTCTCTTCCCCACTCGGAACACCGCTGCTTGGTATACAAGCTTTGGAACTTCCCATCCTCTTCCTCACTCAGCACACTGCTACGTAGAAGCTAAAGCAATAGCACTTTCTACTCAGCACTAACTTCCCCACTCGGAACTCGGAACTCGGAACTTTGCACTCTATTCCCACTCAGCACTCAGCACTTTACACTCAGCACTCTTAAACCCACTCAGCACTCAGCACTTTACACTCAGCACTCTTAAACCCACTCAGCACTCAGCACTTTACACTCAGCACTCTTATAACAACAGACGCCCTTAGAAGAGCGTCTGTTGCCTGCGGCAGTACCGGATAGATTTGAGGAGCATTTATCCGAAATTAGGAACGGCGATCGCCGACCATAGAAATTTCTTGATATGTTTTGAACCAGTTATACACTAAGACTCTTCTCCGGTACTGTATCTAGGGCGGATCGGCGGCAATCCAAACTTGCCCTAGAGAAGGCAGGGGGTGAAACAACATTCATTGCAAAGCTGACAGGGAACTGACTGGGCGAGATAGAAGTTGACTATCGGGTTGCAGGTGGGATTGATCCTCCTCGCCAAACTGGCGATTTTGGCTGCATCCCAACAGCAGCAAACTACCCAGACTTAAGCTAGCGACGAGCAACTGCAAAGAATGTCGTAAGCGCATGGCGTTTTTCAGGTGAAGCAGGATGCATTCCCTAACCGATGGCAATGCGAGCTTAATTTAGAAGCCGGGGAAGTTATAGCCGACGCCAATCATTAAGCCGATTTCGGTTCTTCTCAAGAAAGCCACGTTGGTTCCAGCCGTTGCGGTGAAGTTTTGACCGATGGGAACATCAACCCCACCCGTGAGTAGCAAACCGGCTCTGGAGCCGCTTCCCGTGGAAAAGGCGACGCCTGCACCACCATAGGGAACGAAGCTGACGGGCGCATCTTCGGTGAATTGCGCGGGTTGGAAGTCGTAGGTGACGGGAAGCATGAACGTGGTTCGGTTGCCAATGGCGACGCTCGGACGGGCCGAGAAGGTGGGGGTGAGACCAATTTTACTAATGACTGCAAAATTCGTCCGTCCCAAAGCCGTACGACCGCTCAGACCGATATTTCCGGCAACGCCTACGTAGCTCGCAACGCCACGGGTAGCGGTACCTGGGGTAACGCCAAACTGAGCCACCTGATTGTCAGGAAATTCTGCCGCAGTTTCATCAACTTCAGTTTGAGGCAGGGCAGCAGTATTTTCAAAAAGAGCAGTTGCCGAGGTACGAACGCCTGGGTCTTGGATGGGGGCGGGAGCGAGGTCTTGGACGGAAATGGCTTGTTCTTCAAAGGCGATCGCGTCTACGCTATCGGCACGAGCCGGTAGACTCTGAGCAATAACCGCAAAACAAGTCAAGGTCAGTAAAGCCGAAATTCGATCAAATTTCATAATATTTAAAGTCACTCCTGATTCAAGTCATGAAGTTGCTTGAGCGGCTTAGGGGATTCAACTTGAAAGTATCAGGTTAAAGAGAAAGTTTTAGAAAACTTTAACCCTTTACTTCAGTGTTGAAACTGAGGGAATTATAGCAAGGAATCTCCCTGCTTTCTTGCCTCTTAGGGCGGAGGTGATGATTTCTCGACAAAAGGGGTTGGCTTTTTGAGCGAGAATCAGAAGGGTTCTGAGCCGTGTATGATGAATTGGACTGTGGGCAATCCCAAAAAGTTTCAAAGTTAACTATTGACCTACAAACCCAAAATTAATCGGGCAAGTGAGAGATAAATAAAAACGCCTAAAACATCAACCGCTGTGGTAATAAATGGGGCGGACATCAAGGCCGGATCGAGACCGAAGGAGTTAAACAGGAACGGCAAACCCGATCCCGCGACAGAAGCAATTAAGGTGATGCAGAGCAAACTCAAGCCCACAGATACGGCAACACCCATATCTCCTTGCAGGAAGTAAGCCCAGACAGTGACGACGATCCCAAGCATTAAGCCCAACATTAAACCCGCGATCGCTTCTCGTCGGACAATCTGCAAGGTACGGCTGAGGCGAACATCGCCTGTATTCAACCCGCGAATTACAACGGTAGACGATTGCGCCCCCACATTTCCCCCGGTATCGATCAACAGGGGAATAAAGGCGGCTAAGGCAACCACTTGCTCTAAGACATCCTCTTGATCGCGAATCACCGCACTAGTTGCGGTATTGGTGAGCAACAGAATCAGCAACCAACCCACCCGCTTGCGAGCAACGGTGAGGAGGTTAGTTTGGAAGTAATTATCGCCCCCCGACTGGACGCCGCCCAGGGTGTAGATATCTTCTGTCGTTTCTTCTTGTAAAACGTCAATGACATCATCAACGGTGATAATCCCCACCAAACGGCGATCGCGATCCACCACCGGAACCGCTACAAAGTCGTAGTGCTGAATCAGTTGCACGACTTCTTCTTGATCGGTATCGGTATTGACAAAGACGACCTCGCGCGTCATCACTGCCCCAATCGTTTGTTCCGGTTGGGCTGTCACCAGATCGCGCAAAGAGAGAATCCCCACCAAATGGCGATCGCGATCGGTAACGTAGAGATAGTAAATCGTCTCCATCGAGGGAGCCAACTGGCGAATGCGCTCAAAGGCTAAATTCACCGTCATATTTTCTTTGAGCGCAATATACTCCGGCGTCATAATGCGGCCGGCGGTGGAAGGCGTATAGCCCAAAAGCAGCGCTGTAGATTCCCGTTCTTGGGGACTTAACTGCTCTAGTAACTGCCGCACCACCTTAGCCGGTAGCTCGTCAAACAAGCGAGCGCGATCGTCCGGAGACATCTTATCCACAATATCGAGGACATCTTGACGCTTAAAGTCCTCAATCAACACCTGCTGGATGCTGCTATCGAGATATTCATAAACCTCAATCGCCTCGTCTTTCGAGAGCAACCGAAAAGCAATAGCCTGCATCGCTTCCGGTAACTCTTCGATGACGCGGGCAATATCCACGGGTTGAACTGGAATTAAGAGCGACTTCGCCCCCTGAAAATTTTCCTGTTCGAGCAGGGTTTGGACTTGAGAGCGCACTAGATCCTGGAGTTGCTGTCGGGAGATATTTTGAGACTCCCTGGAAAACTGACTTTCGACCACAATCGCCTCCCGCGAACTAGATGTTAGTTAACTAGCTACTGATTCCTTGCACTCCCCAGACAACGGGGAGTCTGGGGTCAACGGGAGCCAAAGCTTAACTCCTCACCCAGAATTACGAAGCATAACGGAACACTGCTGCTACAGGTTCTTGATTGGGAACGGCTTCGGGTTCCACCGCATACACTTTACCGCCATTCAGGAGCGTGTGAATGGCTGCTAAATCGATTAAATCTTCGTCTCCTACTTTTTGTTCGGAGTGAACCTCAACCTGGTTAGTTTGCGGATCGAACGCGCCCCACTGCTGGATGCCTACAGGAACCAGCAACGAATCTACCCGTTGATAATACGCGGCCGATACCACTTCGGGAAGTGCGTTCGAGGTTTGTCCGGTTCCGGCTAGCTCTTGGTAGCGTTCGATGACTTCTTGTTGGGCTTGTTGAAAGTAAGGTTCAATCGCTTCCCACGCTGGAGAATGGAGTTCTTCAGCTTTGAGAATATCAGGGTTGCCTGTAACGCCTTTATCGAGCAAGTGGGGATAGGTGTTGGCTTCCCGATAGATGGGTTGCAAGTATTCAACGCCTGCTAGCACTAAAGGAATCTGTTGACCTTTGAGGAGTTCGTCAATCCCTTGATTCACTTTGCGGAAGTAGCGCAGAATATTCTCCTTGGCGTCATCTTCGCCGCCGCCTTGGCCGTGGAATATGGCAGCGCGATCGCCTTCAGCACGGGCGGGTTGGGTGCGGGTATGAAATTGTAATTGCTGCTCTGGATCGTCATAACGCAGAGCCTCAGCAATCCCTTGGGGAACGTTTTCGAGTTCCACTTCGCTGATGCTGAACCGAGAACCCTGAAATAGGCGAACTTGGTTTTGACTCAACGCCAACAAGTAGAATTGACCGTCGCCTGTAAATAAAGAAAGCAGGGGTTTGAGATGAAAGCGATCGCTAACGACGGCTAATTCCTCAAAATCTAAGGGGAGGCGATAGTAGCGGAACAAACTCGGAGAGATAAAAATTGCCAAGCCATCGCTTTGATGCTGCCAAAAATCATAGGTATCTAATTCATGGGCAGCTTGCAGTAATTGATGGGCTTCTTGGGTTTTCAAACCTTGTTCAATTAACTGTTCTTCTGCTTGTCGAATTAGGTTTTTAAAGCGAATTGGATTTTGGCGAGTCTCCTTGCTGCGCCGCTCTGTGGGCAGATAGATAGAAATAGAAGGCTCTTCAGTTTGCGTTAAATTTGCAAGTTGATCGAGGGATAGTAAAGGCATCTATTATCCTCCTGAAAAATAGCAGATTGTCAGTTTATTCAATCTTGCTTGGGAGAGCGAGATCGTCCCTCTTAAGGTAGGAAAATCATCGCTTCATTAGAGAACGAGCCGTCAGGTCTGACTCAAAATCATCCCCCAACACCGAGCTGCGATCCCCAATTTTTGATGAGCGCCTCATGTCACTCGCCAATGGAGGACAAGTCTAGTATTGCCGATCAATGTGATTAAAAAATGACATTAGCTGCGGTACGCAAGGGGCAGAAAAATCTGAAACGTTGAGCCAACCCCGACGGTACTAGAGGCTTGAATTTTACCCTGATGGGATTCGACAATCTGTTTGGCGATCGCTAATCCTAAACCGAACCCTCCCGTTGAGGGCGATCGCTCTGGATCGACGCGGTAAAATCGCTCAAAGATATGGGGTAAATCTTGTGCCGCAATCCCGATCCCCGTATCGCTGACTTGAACCACAACATCAGTCAGTTCGGTATAAAGTTTTAGTTCCACCTGTCCTTGTGGGGGCGTATATTTACAGGCATTACTCAGCAAATTGGCGATCGCCGTTGCCAACAACTCCGCATCAGCTTGAATCTTAATCGCGGATTCCGGCAGCAAATAGCTTAAATGAACATGGCTGGCAATGGGCCGCATCGCATAATCTTCCACCAACTCAGCCACCAACTCGCCCAAATCAACCGGCCTGAGCGTTTCCAACACTTGCCCCTGGTAGCGTGCCAAAAATAACAAATGACTCACCAGGGTACTCATCAACTTCACGTCATCCACAATATTTTCTAAACGCAAGCGCTGCTGAGGATTGCACTCAGACAATAGCCCCACTTGAGCATTACTTAAAATCGTTGCCATTGGCGTTCGCAGTTCGTGGGAAGCATCCGCTGTAAAGCGTTGCAGTTGATCGTAAGACTGGCGAATCGGTTGCATAGCGATCCCGCCCAACCACCACCCCGCCAAACCAATCGCACTCAAAGTAACGGGAATTGCAAACGACAGAATCAGACGAAACTCTGCTAACGCCTTTTCCGAAGCGGCGAGTAACGTCGCCACTTGCAAATAACCAATCAAAACCCCGCGTTCGTACACGGGTAAAGTCACCTGCCGCAGCCATCCCACTGTATTGGAACCGCTAGGTTTCACGGTCATAAAACCAATTTCAACCTCAGCGTCTGCGGGCGGGATCGACCCGAAAAACTGTACTAATTCTCCTTGGGCGTTATACCAGCGAGCATAAACAATTCCGCTGTCCGGTGGCATCGCAATTCCCAGCAGGGGAACGCTGTCTAAATTCACCTGATAGCCGTCCCCGCTTGCCTCTGCTTTAACGCTGGCTGCCATTACTTGGGTTTTCTTGTAGAGCAAGCGATCGAGGGCTTCGAGTTCGCCTTCCACTTCCAAATAGTAGACGACGCTGGCAAAGGCAAGGAGGATGCTTCCCATCACCAAAGTAAACCACTTCGCTAGATTGCGACGGCTGCGACTAAACACGCTGAACGATCCTTGCCCAGGGGGTAATTAAGAGGAAGATGGCAATACTATATCAGGGTAGGAGAGCCAAGCTGCGATCGCGCTAATTTTGGGAGGCTTTAGGGACGAGGCGATAACCCATCCCATAGATCGTTTCAATCCAATCATCGGCCTCAATGTGCTGCAAGCGCTGGCGCAAACGACGAACCAGGGTGGTTAAAACGTTGCTTTCCGGTTCGGTACCGCATTCCCAAAGGGCTTGTTCGAGTTGGGGACGGCTGAGAATTTGTTGGGGGTGGCGCAGAAAATACTCTAAAAGATGAAACTCGCGCACGGCGAGTTGGGTATCTTTGGCACCGCGTTCGGCTTTGAGGGTGGTTAAGTGCAGTTGCAGATCGGCGACGCGTATAGTATCGCCTGTCCACAGGGGCGATCGCCGTCCCAAGGCACGCACCCGCGCTAAAAGTTCAATAATATCAGCGGGTTTGACCACGTAATCATCCGCCCCGGCATCTAAACTGGTGACTTTATCGAGGGTATTGTCTTTTGCCGTTAGCATCAAAACGGGCGCTGTTTTACCCGACTGGCGATATTGCTGACAAAGGGCGACGCCACTCACTTTCGGTAACATCCAGTCTAGGATTAACAGGTCGTAATCTTTGTGCGAGAGCAGCCATTGGGCGGTTTCTCCATCCTGAATCCCATCCACGAGATGTCCAGCTTGGGTTAAGGCGGTTTGTAGCGGTTCTAATTGCTTTGGGTTATCTTCGACCAGTAAAATTCTCATACAGTTCGATGCCTACCAATGCTTGAGGAGTTCCCTATCAACTTAGGGAGAGTGCCGCCACTATTGTAGGGAGTTCAGCGCTTAAATACCTCTTCCAGCAGTGAGATTTTAGCGAGAGCTGGGGAACGCTCGCAACAAAACGTTAGGGTTTGAGCGCTCAAGGATTGGCGATCGCTTTCAGAATGGCTCATGAAAAGTTTCGCGATATTCAAGTTGCTGTTATTGTTGGGAATTCCAACCTGTGGAGTGCTGTTTTGGTTAGGGAGTGGCATCCTGACGGAACATCTTTTAAGCCGTCCTTATGGCGCGCTCGATCGATTGCAAGTCAATGCCACCTCTCCGGAGACGGCTGTTACTTTTATTCACGCTAAAATCTGGCAATCTCAAAATTCTACAACTGTGATTGCCTGGATTGAGAATGGGACAACCTACTCCCTAGAGTTTGAGTTTCCCTTCACTGAAATTGAGGAGTTGGAGGAGGCGATCGCCCAACGGTTAAGCCTGACGCTCTTTGAGGTGAGACGCTTAGTCCGCTATCAGATCGTTTAAAAGCCCAACAACACAATTTGTAACTCAGCAGACAAGCCTCTTGTGGCTTCTATCCCTGTCTTAGGGAGTATTCCCAAAAGACTTATATGCTCCTAAAATTAATAAAAATTAGCCAAAAATTGGGATACAATTTGCTTAAAATATAAGGTTGGCTAAAACAAGCTTAAACAACAAAATTGTTTTTTATTTTAGTCATTTTTTACAAGAAATCGCCTCCAAAAAACTGAGATCGAATCCAATCTTCAGCTCAATTTTTTGTCATTTTTGAGTCACAATCAACCTTTAAAATCAACAATTGAGTTTTTTTATCCTCTCTTCCTCCTTAGCAAATGCTTGCATTTTCCCATCTGAGGAAACGTGGGAGCTAATCCAATGACACAAACAGCGATCGATCAACTTCAGAACCAACAATGGCATTCTCTAGGCGCTCAAGCCGTTGCCCAACAGCTTGACAGCGATGCAGAAGTCGGCTTAAGCACCGCCCAAGTCAGACAGCGCCAAGAACAGTACGGCCCCAACGAACTCAAAGGCAAACCCCCCAAAAGCCCCATTATTCGCTTCCTGCTGCAATTTCACCAACCGCTTCTCTACATTTTGCTGATTGCGGGGGCCGTTAAAGCCTTTCTGGGTGAATGGGTAAGTGCGGGCGTTATTTGGGGCGTCACCGTCATCAATGCCATCATAGGCTTCATTCAAGAGTCTAAAGCCGAAAGCGCGATCGCCGCCCTCGCCTCCTCCGTCCAGACCGATAGCACCGCCATTCGCGACGGTCAAAAAGTCCAAGTTCCCTCTACCGAACTGGTTCCCGGCGACATTGTTGTCCTGGCTTCCGGCGATAAAGTCCCGGCAGACTTGCGCCTATTGAGTGCCAAAAACCTGCAAATTAACGAATCCGCCCTCACTGGGGAATCCGTCGCCGTCGAGAAAAGCCTTTCTCCCCTAGACGCCGATGCCCCCCTAGCCGAACGCACCAACATGGCCTACGCAGGTAGCTTCGTCACCTTTGGGCAAGGGCGCGGCGTCGTCATCGCCATTGGCAGCATCACCGAAACGGGTAAAATTTCCCAATTAATGGAGGAACGCACCAGCCTTTCCACTCCCTTAACTCGGAAATTCGACAAATTCAGCCGCACCCTGCTTTACATCATCCTCGGCGTTGCTAGCTTTACCTTCGCCGTTGGTTTAGGGCAAGGTCAATCCTGGGTGACAATGTTTGAAGCCGCCGTCGCCTTAGCGGTGAGTGCCATTCCCGAAGGTTTGCCCGCCGTCGTCACCGTCACCCTCGCCATTGGGGTTTCCCGGATGGCAAGGCGTCACGCCATTGTCCGCAACCTCCCGGCGGTGGAAACCTTGGGCAGCGCCACCGTCATCTGTTCGGATAAAACGGGTACCCTGACTGAAAACCAGATGACCGTGCAACGCATTTATGCGGGAATGCAGCACTACGATCTAACGGGTGAGGGTTACATCCCGGAAGGGGAAATTTTACGAGAGGGCAACCCCGTCAACCTTGATGAATCTGTGGCTTTGCGGCAATGCTTAATTGCAGGATTGTTATGCAATGATTCGCATATTGAAGAACATCAAGGACGCTGGCGAACCATCGGCGATCCGACTGAAGGCGGTTTAATTTCCGCTGGACGCAAAGCGGGATTCACCCAAGCGCAACTCGAACGCGAAAGACCGCGTTTAGATACGATTCCCTTTGAGTCAGAATTTCAGTACATGGCCACCCTCAATGATGGGGCGGCGTTGGATCGTCAGTCGGGGAAACGGACGATTTACCTGAAAGGTTCGGTAGAAGCCATTGTTCAGCGTTGCGGTGAGATGCTCGATCCCCAGGGTCAACTGCAACCCATCGATCCGCAATTGATTTCCCAACAGGTGGATGCAATGGCTAGCGAGGGGTTGCGCGTGTTGGCGTTTGCCCTGAAACCTGTAGGCGGAACGCAACATGCTGTAGAACATGCCGATATTGAATCGGGCTTAATTTTTATTGGCTTGCAAGGGATGATCGATCCGCCCCGCGCTGAGGCGATCGCAGCCGTTGAGGCCTGTCAAGGGGCGGGAATTCAGGTGAAGATGATTACTGGAGATCATGCGATTACCGCCCGCGCGATCGCCCAACGCATGGGCTTTAATAAAAACGGGGAGGTTCTGGCCTATACCGGAAAGGAACTTACCCAAATGGACGGCGCAGACTTTGCTACAGCCGTTGAGAATGCTTCAGTCTTTGCCCGCGTTGCCCCAGAACAGAAGTTGCGCCTGGTGGAAGCGCTGCAATCTAAAGGTGAGGTTGTGGCGATGACGGGGGATGGCGTTAACGATGCGCCCGCCCTCAAACAAGCCGATATTGGGATTGCGATGGGCAAAGCCGGAACGGAGGTGGCCAAAGAAGCCGCAGATATGATCCTCACCGATGACAACTTTGCTTCCATTGAAGCGGCGGTGGAAGAAGGGCGCACGGTTTATCGAAACTTGCTGAAGGCGATCGCCTTTATTCTGCCCGTGAATGGGGGCGAGTCGATGACGATTCTGATCAGCGTCATGCTGGGCCGGATTCTACCGATCCTGTCGCTGCAAGTGTTGTGGTTGAATATGATTAACTCGATTGCCATGACCCTACCTTTGGCGTTTGAACCCAAGGTAGACCGAGTGATGCAGCGCCCGCCCCGCAATCCCAATACCCCTTTACTTTCTAAAAACCTCTTAAAGCGGATCGTCTTGATCTCCCTGTTCAACTGGGTAGTCATCTTTGGGATGTTTGAATGGACGCGGAGAACGACTGGAGATGTCGATCTAGCGCGAACGATGGCGATTCAAGCGTTGGTTGCCGGCCGAATCGTTTATCTGATTAGTATTAGCCAGTTGGGGTTAGCCATCGTCTCTAACCTCACTGGGAAGCGTAAATCGGTGAAAGATGTCCGGGCGATTTTTGTGGGAATTGCGGTGGCAATCGTTTCGCAATTCCTGTTTAGCCAGTGGAGTCTGATGAATCAGTTGTTCTCAACAGCCCCTCTCAACCTCAATCAATGGTTGATTTGTGCGGCGGTTGGCTTACCGATGATTGTAGTGGCGGCGATCGCCAATCGCTTCGATCCGCCCAACTAAACTGAAGGGCAGAAGGGTTAATCTTTCTGCCTTTTGCTAGGGTTGCGGATCGGGGGTGGGCGTCAAGATACTGGACTGAAACTGGCGAACGCGGAAAGTATTGCGCCCATTGGCTTTGGCTTCGTATAAGGCGCGATCGGCAGTAGCAATCAGTCGTCCCGGTTCGATATCGGCGCTAGGCACGATACTGGCGATTCCCAAGCTGAGAGTAACGCGATCGCTGACGTTGGATCTTTGATGTAAGATCTGAAGGTTGGCGATCGCCTTTTGAATTTTCTCGGCAACCTGCACGGCCCCTTCGCCGATCGTATTCGGCAGGACAATAATAAATTCTTCTCCACCATAGCGGGCAACCAGGTCAGCCGGACGCCGAACTGAAGCTTCTAAGGCGTGGGCAATTTGTTTTAAGCACTCATCCCCCGCTTGGTGGCCGTAATAATCGTTATAGAGCTTAAAGTAATCGACATCAGCCAAAATGACCGAGAGAAACTGCTGTTCTCGTTTTAGGCGCTGCCACTCGACTTGAAAGACTTGGTTGAAGTAACGACGATTGGCAATTTGGGTTAAACCATCGAGATTGGCGAGGCGCTGCAATTCTTGATTGAGTTGGCGCAAAGCGTCTTCGGCTTGCTTGCGACGCATGAGCAAACCCAGTTGTAGGGCGATCGCGCTAATCAATTGTAAGAGTTTAGCGTCTTGGGGCATTTGCGATCGCTTAAAGAAGACAAGAATCGTCAAAACTTCATTTTCCGAGACAATTGGCACGCCAAACGCCGTCTTTAATCCGCATTCTGCGGCAATTTCTGCGCGTAAAAAGGTTGACTCTGAGGTTTGGGAAATATCTTCAATCCAATGGGGTTGGTGAGATTTCCAAATTTGTCCTGGTAAACCCCCGTCTAGGGGAAAAATTAGGTCTAGGCTGGCTTGATGAAACTGTTGTAACTGAGCGTCGCTGCGATCGTAACAGGTTTGACTGAGCAAGAAAACATCCCGTTCGAGACTGGCAGACCAAGCCTCGCCATAATCCCAACCAATGGCTTGACGAACTGCACATAAAACGGCTTGTAAGGCTTCGGGAAAGTCTGACGCTTGACTCACCGATTGAATAACCGTTAGCAACAGTTGGGTTTCAGCTTGGGCGGAGTAACGTTCTTGAATTTCCTGTTGCAGGCGGCGATTTTGTTCGTTAATGGCTTGTTGTTGTCGGCGAATGGTCAATTGATACTGAATTCTGGCTAAAACTTCTTCTTCTTGAAAGGGTTTAGCAATGTAGTCTGCACCGCCCACCGCGAAAGCTTTGACTTTATCAGCCGCTTCATTCATTGCACTCAGGAAAATAATGGGAATATCGCGCGTGCGATCTTCTGCTTTTAATTTTGTACAAACTTGATACCCATCCATCTGAGGCATCCGAATATCCAATAGAATTAAATCCGGGAGTTCTACTTGAATGGTTTCTAAAGCCATTTCGCCATGAATAGCTTTTCTAACGCGGTAGCCTCGTTCGCTTAAGATGAAAGAGAGCGTCCTCAAATTATCTGGGTAATCATCTACAACGAGGATATTGGCTTTTGACATTTCTACAAGGTCACATTACGGTAGGCCATATTGAATGAATTGCTGCCAATTCATTTTTCCACCTTGGCTAATAGACGGTTTGGGATTGGAGATGCACGTCAGTTCACTCAATTTAAGCTTGACAAAGTTTTCTGGATCGAATAATAAATCGTGAAAACATGGGTGCCGATCTTTAAAGCATTTCTCAGATTCGTGAAGTCCACTTTCTTGAAAGTCCCCCTTACTCAAGAGGATTTAGGGGAACCGCGTTGTCCCTCACCGGAGAGAAAACCACTATATAGAGCATCTTTCCCAATCCTTGAATCGTCCTATCCACATTTTCAACCCATTTCTAAATTTAGGAAACACCAGTATCAGTTGACACTCTAAGGGGAACGAACATACGGTTCGCTCTTCAGTTGAACTTAAGCGGCGGCGGTGCAATTGAGCAAAGGGCGATCGCGCCTGGAAGTAGCGCAAGGTTGAGTTATTTGCATCTAGACCCTCGAACTTGCAATAGCGATCGCAAGTTCGCGATTAGAGAATCGGTTACGCCAAAGGTTAAGTGCAATGGATGCGATTTAAATCGCATCTTTGAAGCTATAGCGCTAAGTCTAAATGACTAGAAACTGTATAAAGTTATTGTCGCACAGATATGCCTGAGCCGGGATATTTGGAGTTGTATTAAGGCGCTTCTGGAGTCTCTGTTGAGTTTGTAGAGACAAGTTGTTGAATCTGTCTAAATTGGAAATCTCGCGCCAGCTTCTCCAAAGCCCCTCGCATCGCTTGATACTCCGCCGGAACTTGTTGAACTAACATCAGTATTTCTTCATCATCGCAATGCAGTGCCGCCTGGTAGAGTTGCGATCGCCATTCAGGAGACATCACCTGCAAGTCAGTCGGTTGGAGAACATAAACGAAAGAAACGTCTTGAACCGCAGGTTCTCCTTCATAGCGATATTCAATCGTCAAATATTCTGCCATCTTCGCAAACAGCATTTCCTGTTGAAACGGCTTGCTGACATAATCATTACATCCAGAACTCAAAGCGCGATCGCGTTCGCTCAAAGAAGCCTGCGCCGTTAGGGCAATAATCACCGGGATCGGCTCAAGATCCATCATCCGAATCTCTTGAGTAGCGGTATACCCATCCTTTCCAGGCATCCGAATATCCATCCAAATTAAATGGGGGTGCCAACTTTGCGCCCAAGCAACCGCCTCATCTCCCGTACTGGCGTGGCGTACCTCCAAACCAATTTGAGCCATAATCTGAGCTAGCAAGTGACGATTTTCCCAGTTATCATCAACCACAAGCACGCGATACTGGGGTTGATTGGGAGCCAAACCTACTACCTGACGCAGAGGCGTGGCGATCGCCTCCTCAACGGGTTCAGCCAGACGCACGGGAATTGAAAAACTAAATTGGCTTCCTTCTCCTGGAGAACTTCGCACCGCAATATCGCCCCCCATCAAGCGGATAAAGCGGCGGCTAATCGTCAATCCTAACCCCGTTCCTGGACGCATCGAGTCTTGCGATCGCGCTTGAATAAACGGTTCAAAAATCGTTTCCAGATCGCTAGTGGGGATGCCAATTCCGGTATCTTCAACCGTGCAAGAGAGATGGAAAACCTGCGGATCGCTGGCAGAAGGTTCGCAGGCGACTCTCAAAGTAATGCTCCCTTGGGACGTAAATTTAACGGCATTTCCCAACAAATTAATCAACACTTGGCGGAGTTTCTTGGCATCCAGAATCAGATAGGGGGGAACATTGGGAGCAATTTCAAGATGAAACTGAAGACTTTGCGTTTGGATGCGTTGATAGAACATCTCCCGCATAGATTGAATCAGAGAGATCGCATTCACGCTACTTTCTTCTAGAGCCACTCGTCCGGCTTCTATCTTCGAGAGGTCTAAAATATCGCTAATCAAGTTCAACAGGTGTTCGCCGCTGTGGTGGATAATTTGCAAAGATTCCTGATGTCTGGCATTAAGAGAGCGATCGCGAGCCATCACTTGGGTAAAGCCTAAAATTGCATTGAGGGGGGTTCGCAGTTCGTGGCTCATATTCGCCAAAAAGACGCTTTTTGCTTGGTTAGCGGTTTCGGCTTGGGTTTTCGCCTGTTGCAGTTCAAGTTCGCCTTGCTTGCGGTTGGTGACATCCGTAATCCGCACCAAATCGATCGCGTTTCCCTCCGCCAGATGAATCTGCTTAACCGCAAAGTTTCCCCAAAATACGCGCCCAGTTTTGGTGACATATTCAAATTCTTGACTCCAAAAGCCGTATCGCGCGATCTGTGCTATCAGATCGTCCATCTGTTCTGGGGTAAGGGGATGCTTATGGAGAGTTTCTCCTGCAATCCCAATCAATTCTTCTCGGTTGGAGGCTTCAAATATCTCAATCGCTTGAGCGTTGCAATCCACCGTTAATAATGTGGTTGGATCGACCAAGAATAGCGCATCCGTCGATTCATTAAAAATCGCTTCCCGCAAATTGCCACTTTTGAGTAGTTCTAGCTCCGTTTGTTTGCGCTGGGTAATATCAATGGCGTAACCCACAATTTCTATCGGATTGCCCAACTCATCGCGGATCGCCCGCATTTGTTGGAATAACCAGCGATAGCTGCCATCGGCGTGTTGCAGGCGATATTCTTGAGAAAATTGCTCTTGCTGCAACAGTTGAGGAACTGCCCCCAAAACGCGATCGCGATCTTCGGGATGGAGGCGATCGATCCAAGAGCGAGGATCGGCTAAAAAGGATTGGGCATCATAGCCCAAAATGTCCTTAATATTGTCGCTGGTAAAAGTCGCCGCATAATCGCCATCGGGCTTGCAACTAAAGATAATCGCAGGACTCGCCGTGAGCAAAAAGTGCAGGCGATCGCGAGTCGAACGCAGCTCTAGCTCCATTTGTACCCGTTCGGTGACATCTTGAGCCGTTCCATACAGGCGAATGGGTTGTCCCAAGCGATTGGTTTCAACCCGTCCAATCGCTTCGAGATATTGAATAGAACCGTCTGCTAGCGGAGCCGCCGTCCGCAATGTCAATTTATAGGGTTCGCCCGTCTCAATCGCCCGCGTTGCCACTTGATGCAGTCGTTCGCGATCGCCGGGATAATAAAGATTCAAATTTTCCTGATAGTCGGGTTCTCCCAAACTGCGATCGCGCTGGAGAACTTGAAAGAGTTCGTCTGTCCAAGTAATTTTTTGAGTGGCTAGATCGAACTCCCAATTCCCGATCCGTGCCGTTTGTTGCGCTTCTAGCAAAAGCGCCTGATTTTTGCGAAGCGCTTGTTCGGCGAAGGTGCGATCGCTAATATCGCGAACCACAATAAAGACTTCATCAGCACCACTCGGAAACACGCGAGCCTCTTCATATTGCAGATTGCCATCAACTTCGATCTGATACTCGTAAAGCTGCAATTCGCCAGTTTCTAGAGCCTGCTGAATGTAATAGAGGCGCTGTTGGGCGAGGTGGTGCGGGAGAACATCTTTTAAGTTGCCCCCAATTTCTGAGCCTCCCAACGTCTTAAAATTCCCCGGAGAAAACGCCAGACGCGTGCCATCTCGTTTGGCGCGGATAATCAGATCGGGAATCGCTTGGACAAAGGCTTGCAAAGAGGCCTCGCTTTGACGAAGTGCCGCTTCAGCTTGCTTGCGATCGCTAATATCTCGTATCGCCACCACATAGGCCAGATCGCCCAACCACTGAGTTGTCACGCTCCGCATTTCTAGGGTTTTGGGTTCTCCTTCGCCTTGCGGTAGGTCAATTTCTGCGGTTTCGCCGATGGGAATCCCCCAATTTTGACCGAGCAAATCGCAACCCATCATCCGGGTAGCGGCAGGGTTGGCAAAACAAATCGCCCCATTACGGTTAAGAATCAAAATCCCATCAGAAATATGCGTAACGATCGTATTCAACTGAGACTCGCTTTGTTGCAAGCGCTCTTCAGCGTATTTGCGTTCGGTAATATCTTCTGCGATCCCCACAAACCGATAAAATTCTTGCTGCTCGTTTAATACAGGGAACGAACGCACTGCAATCCAGCGAATCGTGCCATCGGGTTGAATAATTCGGTAGGTTTCGTTAAATTCCTGACCGTTCTGAATTTGATGGTTAAGAGCCTCGCAAGTGCGGTTAAAATCCTCTGGGTGAACCGATTCCAACCAGGAACGGGGATTGGTATACAGACTCGCGCAACTTCTGCGCCAAATCCGTTCGTAAGCCGGGGAAATATAGAGCATTTCCCCAGTTTGAGAAATCAGGAAGAAGACTTGCTGGATATTTTCAGCCAGTTGGCGAAATTTGGCTTCGCTTTCTTGTAAGGCGAGTTCGGCGAATTTGCGATCGCCAATATCGGTGCTGACTCCCGTCACCATCCAGCAATTGTCTGAGCTTTCGTAGCGCGAGGTGTAGGTTGCTGAGATCCAACGCAGTTCTCCCGATTTATGCCAAAACCGGAATTCAATCGTTAGGGTTTGTTCGGCAAAAATCGCGTCAAAGAGCGGAAAAAGGACGGTTTCTCGATCTTCAGCAAAGACTTTGGACATCCACAAATCGGGATCGGCCATAATTTCCTGGGCAGTATATCCATAGAGTGCTTCGCAACCCGGAGACTGATATTCATACTGCCAGCCGCGATTGGCAAACACGCGAAAGCTGACAATGGAAGTGGCGATCGCGCTATCAAAAATATCCTTCAGTTTCGCCTCAGAACGCTGTAACGCTAGTTCTAGTTGCTTGCGCGCGTGAATATCTCGGTGTATGCCAGACATGCGGAGGGGATGGCCTTCTGCATCTCGCACCACCACTTTGCCGTAGTTCGCCGTCCATTTCCACTCACCCAGCCGGGTTCGCAGCCGATAGTCAAAGGAATAGGGAACAGCACTATTTTGTAAATGTGCGTCTAACAGTTCTCGCACCCACGGTAAATCGTCGGGGTGTACCAACTGTTCCCAGGTACCAAACTCTTGCAATAATTCGTCAGGGGCATAACCCAAGATTTCCAGGTAGCGCGGGCTAAAATAGACTTCCCCGGTTAAAATGTTCCAATCCCAGACGCCATCCCCCGATGCTTCTAGAGCAAGTTGCAAGCGTTCTTCGCTTTGGGCGATCGCGGCTTCTACCTGCTGGCGTTTAACTAATTCTTGTTGCAAATCCAGGTTGGCTTGACGCAATTCGTAGGTGCGCTGCACCACTTGCATTTCTAAGTTGGTATTGGCAGCTTGCAAAGCTTGGAGAGAGGCTTGCAACTGATGCGTCATGGCTTGGAAGGAATTCGCCAGTTCGTAAATTTCCTGAAATCGCTGAATTTTAGCAGAATCGGCGATCGACTCATTTAACTCGCCTTGGGCAATACTCCTAACAGCCTGATTGAGTTCTAAAATTGGATCGGTAATCCAGCGAGCCGTTCTAATCCCCAAACCGGCGGTGACAAAGGCAGCCAAAGCGCAGAGTAAAACCGTGGTGTAGGTATGTTCGTGAATTTCAGCCAGAAACTCCGATTCTGGGATAACCACCACAATCAACCAGTCTAAACCGGGCGTATCTTGATAGGGGACAACCTCAATAAATTGGCGTTCGCCGGGGGAGAATCCGGTTGTCGGCGGGAGTCGAAAATGGGAGCTATAGCGATCGCGAATTTGGGAAAAGTCACCAAATTCGCGATAAAGATATTGGCTGGTGGCTTGAATTAGCGGATCGGAAGCATTAAGCGCTTCGATCTGTTTGAGTTCAGTTTTGCCGCTGGCTTCAATCCGTCTAAAAGGGGCTTTTTGCGTGGAATCTGCCACTAATAAGCCATTCCGTTCCATAATAAAAGTTCGACTGGCTGGGCTGACCGAAGATTGCTGCAATAGTCGATCGAGCAAAGAAAGATTGAAGCCAGTAGAAACAACCCCTAAAAGTTCTCGCGTTTGAGGATCGTAAATCGGAGAACTGACATTGAGCGATAAAGCAGAAGCATCGCCAACAGAAAAAATCGGCACCCAAACCAGTTCTTGAGCAACCGCTGCGGCTTTATACCACGGGCGTTCCTGAAGGTTAGAAAATTCAAAAGTGCGATTTAGCTTAGTTCTTGCCCCGCGTTCGTTTAATTGATAATCTAAAAGCTGACCGGGATAATTAGGATCGGTTGTTAGCAACTTCAGATCGGGAAAGCGCAAAATAACTTGCAAGTCTCCACGTTGGTTTCCGATTGAAATTTGCGTAATTCTCTCGCTCCAGCTAATTTGCTGAAACAAGTATTCTTCAATGCCTTGAAAATTATTTAAGTTGAGTTTTCCAAAACGGGCGTCTTCGCTAACGATCCGACTTGTAAAGGGCAAAACTTCTAAGTAGCTAGTTAATTCAAGCTCTGTGCGATCGCCAGCCTTCAAAATTAATTGATGAGCCAACTTTTCGGTTGCTTGTTGTCCATTTTTAAACGATAAATAGCCAACCAATCCAGTAGCGCCTAGAACCTGAAGCACAAAGGGAATAATTGTAAAAACTCGCAAGGGGAGCTTAATCATTGAGTTCGATCGGTCTTAGAAATCTAATCCAAAAGCTGAGAAATCATCGATTCACCGATCCTAATTTAAAAAAATAGGGATCTTGTGAAGATATACAACACTTCTCAATCAATGAGAAATAGACAAAAGACTGATACAGCGTCTTTTGATGGGATGAGATCCGGCGCGATCGCACATTATCCACACCACTTGCTACAACGGGAGAAACCCCCGTCCCCTGAACAAGAGGACTTTGAAGAAAGTGTACCTCAGAGTTCTGAAAAAGACTGTAGCATTTCCAATTCAAGTGAGTGCTTTTACTTAGAACGTTGTCGAGCTTCGCTTTCCCGTAAAGCGGCTTCTACACGTTTGCGTTCTTGAATTTCCCATTGCAGGCGTTGATTTTGCTCAATTAACTGTTGTTGCTGGCGTCGTAAGGTAAGCTGGTGCTTAATTCGCACGAGAACTTCTTCCGCTTGAAAAGGCTTAGAAATATAATCTGCACCACCCACTGCAAAAGCTTTCACCTTATCCGTCACATCATCTAAAGCACTTAAGAAGATGACTGGAATTTCGCGAGTTTCTGCGGCGGATTTCAGCGCCGAGCAAATGGTATAACCATCCATTTCTGGCATTTTAATATCCAAAAGAATCAGATCGGGTAACTGGTAACTCACAGTTTCTAAAGCATTCTCTCCACTCGTTGCCTTACGAATCTTGTAACCTTGTCCGTTCAAAATGGCAGTTAGGGTACGCAGGTTATTGGGTTGGTCATCTACTAATAACAAATTCGCTTGATATTCCTTCAAAGATTCTTTCAAAGGTTGCTTAACAGTTTTGAGGCGAATTTGCTCAAGCTGGTAGCGCAGAGGAACGCGATCGAGACGGCTAACCACCCGCGTAATTAACTCTGGTCCTACAATCGGCTTGCTGACAAAATCATCGGCTCCTGCAATAAAGACTTGATGAATGAGTTGGGTATCGGGTGTGGCGGTGACAGCAATAATAGGTAAGTCTCCCCATTTGGGATCTTGGCGCACGGCTCGACAGAGTTCAATTCCCCGTACCCCAGGCATTTCTAAGTCTAAAATAAGTAAGTCAGGGGCCGTTTCTCCTAGGGTTGACCAAAAGAATTGAGGATCGGATACCTGAACCAGACGAACTCCCCAAGGCTGTAAAAGATGTTCTAATTCGCAAAGCACTAAAGGATCGTCATTGACGGCCATAACTGTAGCTTCAACGATTGAATTATGGGGAAGCGCTGTGGCGATCGCTCTTAGGATTTGTTCTAACGGTTGGTTCTTTTGCAAGCATTGACTTCCCCCCAGGCGAGAAATGACAATTCGGTCTAACCAACTATCGGGTTCGGCGAAGGCTAAAACGGGGAGGTTGGGGAATTGGGTGACTAACTCTTGTAATTCGTTAAAGCAGTTTTCATCAAAATCGGGCGCGTTAAAGTTGACGAGCAAGGCATCTAAAGGCGTTTTGGAGATCGCGATCGCGGCTTGGCTAACATCAGCAATCCGCTTAAAATAGAACCCCCAGCAAACTCCAGCGCTTTGCAAGTTTTTCAACCAAGCGCGGTTTTGCTCGGAGGGATCGCCATCAATCATGCCAATTTTGAATTGAAGGTGGGTGGGTAATATCGGTTTTTCAGACTCCGCCTCTGGGGTTTCGGCGAGGGTGGAACTCTTCGGAAAGGCTTTCAGCCGATAACCGAGTCCATAAACCGTTTCAATAATATCGACAGGCATTCCTGCGATCTTAAGCTGCTGTCGCAACCCCTTAATGTGCGTGGTGACTGCGTTTTCTGTCGGTAAGGTATCCAACGACCACAGGCGATCGATAATGGCACTGCGGCTAAAAATGCGTTGGGGATTGCGAAGAAAAAGTTCGAGCAGGTTGTATTCTTTGGGAGTCAGCGATAAAACTTGACTGCGATAGGTGACTTCGGCGGAGGCGGAGTTGAAACACAAGTCTCCCCACGTCAAAACTGCCGGGATAAATGCTGCTTCTCGCCGACGCAACAAGGCTCGAATTCGCGCCATCAGTTCTGAAAGGTCGCACGATCCGGCAATGCAGTCATCTGCACCCGCATCCAATCCGGCGATGATGTCGGGGTTGGGATCGGAGGTGGCTAGGAGAAGAATCAGTTTTTCGTAACCGCGATCGCGTAATTGGCGACACAGTGAAATCCCTTCCGAACTGGGTACATTTAAAACAACCAGTTCGTAAGAATGTGCGATCGCCCATTCCAAACCCGTTTGACTATCGGGGGCAATGTTGACCTGATAATGATAGTGGGCCAGCGCTTCTGTTAGGGAAGCTCGCCCGACTGGATCGACCTCAAAAAGTAAAATTCGCATCGTCTAACTAGCTCATGAGTCGAGCTATAAAAGTGATTATTTATACTTGTGTTAGCGGAGATGATGTTAAAGAGCTATATTCAACACTCTCAAGCCTCTAATCTTTTTTTCGCTAATTTTCTGCAAATTGGCTTCAGTGTTTTCTCTAGCATATGGGCTGCAAGCCAAGTTGGATTAGTCTGGATTCTCTTGGGTGCCTAGCCAACCGTATAGTCTAGGCAACTGAGCAACATCTAACAAATAATTAAGACTCCAAACTCCGATTTCTAACCAGAGGAGCGATCGCATCCAGTCTAACTCAGCTAAAGGTTCTAAAAGATTCATGCCTTCGTATAACTGCCAAATCCGATACGGTAAAAATAGATAAGGAACCATTACCCAAACAACGGTTGCATATTGCCGTAAGGTTAGCGATTCTAACAAAATTTGCAAGCCCAGCATCAGATAGTAAAACAGCCAAACTGCGGTAGCGCTAGGATATCCCTGCCAAATACTCCATCCCAAAGCCCCTAGGGGAACTAACCCCCCCAAAATTTGGACGCTACCAAACCACACCGCGAACCAACCGGGTAAGGGTTCGGGAAGAGTATAGGGTTTAGTCTCGCGCCATGCCCAAGCAACGGTCACAATAAAGATGAGCGCGATCGCGCTAAATAAAGCATTTTCTGCTGACAAGCGTAGAACTGGGGATGAAAGCATGGTTAAGGTTAGGTGGAGATCCTGGTTTTTACTGTAACGAGGAATCTCATTTCCGGATAGGTACCGCTCCAATTTTCCCCAATCGATTTCCATGCCCCAATCGCGCCTCCCCCCTTTACCTCAGTCTTTGCTTATATGCTAGAGTAGGAATATCTAAAAATAAAATTAATCCGCTTGTAAATCTTGGGCAATGCAGTGCTGAGAAATCATCAACGATTCCTGACTGTTCAAACTTAAAAAGAAATTGATATTGCTGTTCCTTCCCTTCATTTCTAATGGCTAAATCCCCTGCAAAGAACGCTCAAACCACTCTGCAACCCACCCTCTCAGACAGAATGACTCAGCTCACGCCTGTCGCTTTATCCTATATGGCTGACTTCTTTAAAGTCCTCTCGGAAGTCAGTCGCCTGCATATTCTTTGCTGTTTAAAATCGGGCGCAAAAAATGTCACCCAAATCATTGAAGAAACAGGCTTAGGACAAGCGAACGTTTCCAAACACTTAAAACTACTGGCTCAAGCAGGCATTGTAAAGCGAACTCAACTGGGCGTGAGCGTTTACTATGAAATTGCCAATCCCTATCTGTTTGAGTTATGCGATCTCGTTTGTGACTCTTTGCTGGTGCAAATGCAACAACAAAATCAACAGCTAGAAAAGCTGAGAGCCTTACAAGTCAATTCTTGAGTTGAATATCAATAAGTCATAAAGGGCGAGCGAGGCTTGACCCTTTTTTTATGGTTCTCAACCCCAAAAAACCCGACCTCTAGGCGAGAGATCGGGTGGAAATTCAACAAGGAGAAGAGGAATTTTGGGGTAGCAATTAACTATTGAGGGCAGGGGCGATTAAAGCGACAGGTTGAACTTCTCCAGAGGCTAAATCAAGCGGAAAGTTGTGAGCATTACGTTCGTGAATGACTTCAATCCCTAAGTTAGCGCGGTTAACAATATCTGCCCAAGTATTAATCGGGCGTCCTTCATTGTCCAGAATCGATTGATTGAAATTAAATCCATTCAGGTTAAACGCCATCGTACTGATGCCCAAAGAAGCGAACCAAATGCCAACGACAGGCCAGGCGGCTAAGAAGAAGTGCAAAGAACGAGAATTATTGAAGCTGGCATATTGAAAGATCAATCGTCCAAAATAACCGTGCGCTGCAACAATATTATAGGTTTCTTGTTCTTGCCCAAACTTGTAACCCGTGTTAGCCGATTCAACTTCTGTGGTTTCTCGAATTAGGCTAGATGTCACCAGAGAACCATGCATGGCGGAGAATAAAGCACCCCCGAAAACGCCAATAACACCTAACTGATGGAAGGGATGCATCAGGACATTATGCTCTGCCTGAAAGACAATCATAAAGTTAAAGGTGCCGGAAATCCCTAGCATTAAACCATCCGAGAAGCTTCCTTGTCCGATGGGATAAATCAGCAAAACGGCAGTTGCAGCCGCAACGGGTGCAGAAAAGGCAACGGGAATCCAAGGACGCATCCCTAAGCGGTAGCTTAACTCCCACTCGCGACCGAGATAGGCATAAATCCCGATTAAAAAGTGGAGGACAACCACCTGATAAGGGCCGCCGTTATACAGCCATTCTTCCATTGAAGAGGCGGCCCAGAGGGGATACAGGTGCAAGCCAATCGCCGCAGAGGTGGGCACAATGGTTGCGGTAATAATGTTATTGCCAGAGAGCAACGAACCAGAAACGGGTTCCCGAATCCCATCGAGATCGACGGGGGGTGCAGCAATGAAGGCAATGATAAAAACGCTGACGGCTACCAGGATCGTTGGAATCATTAAAACGCCGAACCAACCAATATACAGGCGATTTTTGGTGCTGGTAATCCAGTTACAGAAGCGCGACCACAGATTATCCTCTGTGGGTCTATAGGAAGTTAGGGTCATGAGTGCTATGGCTCCTATGGTAAAGATGAGGCGATGTCACTGGGTTTGTAGATGATGTACATCTGCCTTGTTAATTAAATAACCAATAAGTTATATAGTTGTCAATAGGGTAAACATAGAATTTTGGGATAACGTCGATGGATTTTGACGAACTGATAAAGCTTTAGCCTTTGGGTTGCATAATTTGCTATATTCCCATACAGTAATATTATTGACAGACAACCGGGAGCGAAAAAGCCATGTTATTTCGCCAGCTTTTTGACTACGATACTTGGACGTATACCTACTTAATTGCCGATCCGGCGACTCGCGAGGCGGTGTTGGTCGATCCGGTGATGGAGCAAGTTGAACGCGATTTGCAACTGCTCAAAGAACTCGGATTACAGCTACGCTACTGTCTGGAAACGCATATTCACGCCGATCACATTACGGGAACGGGTCGGTTGCGAGAAGTAACGGGTTGCCAAGGGGTGGTTCCGGCGATCGCGCGGGCCGCTTGTGCCGATCGCTTCATCCAAGATGGAGAACGCTTGCAGGTTGGGGAAATTGAGATTCAGGCGATCGCAACTCCCGGTCATACCGACAGCCACATGGCCTATTGGGTCAACCGCACCCACCTCCTAACCGGAGATTCCCTGTTGATTCGCGGTTGCGGGCGCACCGACTTTCAAAGCGGCGATGCTGGCTTAATGTACGAAGTCATCACCCAACGGTTGTTTACCCTTCCCGATGAAACCCTCGTGTATCCCGGTCACGACTATCGCGGCCGCAGCGTTTCCACCATTGGCGAGGAAAAACAGTGGAATCCCCGCTTTGCAGGAGTCGATCGCGATCGCTTTCTGGAGATGATGGCAAACCTCAACCTACCCAACCCAAAAAAGATTATGGAAGCCGTCCCCGCCAACGAACGCTGCGGCGGCGCAGTTGCCATCGTTGCCATTAATTGAACCCTTTAGGAGACTAAATCTTATGGTTGCCACCTATTCTTCCGCCTGGAACGATCAACTACAAGCGATCGATGCAACAACCCTCAAACGCTGGCTAGACCAAAATCGAGTAACGTTAGTAGACGTGCGAGAACCGGGAGAATTTGCAGGCGAACGCATCGTCGGCGCAATTCATAAACCCCTATCGAGTTTAGTTCCCGCCGAAATTCAAGCCGAACCCGGAAAACAACTAGTCATTTACTGCCAAAGCAGCAACCGTTCTGCCCAAGCAGCCCAAAAGTTATTTGCGGCCGGATGTAGCGATATAGCGCACTTGCAAGGCGGTCTGAATGCCTGGAAAGCAGCAGGTTATCCAACCTACATCAATCCCAAAGCGCCGATTAGCCTGATGCGCCAAGTCCAAATTGTTGCCGGTTCTTTCGTTCTCATTGGAACGTTACTCGGTGCCTTTGTCTCGCCTGGATTTCTAGCCATTAGCGGCTTTGTCGGTGCCGGTCTAGTCTTTGCAGGCGTTTCGGGGACTTGCGCCCTAGGAATGCTATTAGCCAAGTTACCTTACAATCGTCGCGCTTAGAAGAGGATGGGGGAAGAAGGGAATTGGGAGTTGGGAGTTAGGGGTTGGGGAAGAGGGGAATTGGGAGTTGGGAGTTAGGGGTTGGGGAAGAAGGATGGGGAGGTGGGGAGATGGGGGGAAAGAAGAGGGATTACAGGTTGGTGCTGATTCACTTCCTCACATCTTGTACTAGTCATATTACCCACCAGGGAGTTAATTCCCTGGCTGATAGCTAAAGTCCTCTGAAGAGGACTAAAAGCTTAGGAGAAAAAGATTTCAGTCCATTTTAATGAAATTGAGCGATTAGCCCGGAACTCAAGTTCCGGGGGGAAAGTTACTCAGCACTCTTTTCCCCCCATCCCCTCATCCCCACTCAGCACTTTACACTCAGCACTCTTCTCCCACTCGGAACTCGGAACTCAGAACTTTGCACTCTTTCTCCCATCCTCTTCCCCACTCAGCACTCTTCTCCCACTCGGAACTCGGAACACCGCTACGCGGAAGCAAGCTACGGAACTTTGCACTCTTTCTCCCCATCCTCTTCCCCACTCAGCACTCAGCACTCAGCACTCAGCACTTAGAGAAGCACTTAGAGAAGCACTAAAATTATGATTTGGCTAATTGGTCACGTCCTTGCAGTTTGCATTGGCGTTAGTTTGGGCTTGATTGGGGGCGGCGGGTCAATTTTGGCCGCACCCGTTCTGATTTATGTTATGGGTATTGCGCCGAAGTCTGCTTTTGCTATGACTCTAGCAATTGTGGGTGCAGTGAGCGCGATTGGGATTATTCCCCACTGGCGACAAGGAAATATCAACCTTAAAATTGCCATGCTGTTTGCACCGCCTGCGATGGTGGGGGCTTATGCGGGGGCGAGAATTGCAGGATTGCCCCTTGTCACTCCTACCGTTCAATTGCTGGCGTTTGCTGCGATTATGCTGATTGCCTCTTTTTCGATGATTACGAAAGGCAAAGGTTCGACTTCTTTGGAAGCGCACAGTTACTCAGAGGAAGGGTTGGAAGTATCTGGGGTGAAAAATTCCCAAATCGCGATTCGCGAAGCGTTCGCGCAGCGTCTCCACCGGAGAATCCCTACGGGAATCGCACCTGCTAAACACGGCAGTTGGGCAATTATCCTAGAAGGGTTTGGTGTGGGTCTGCTGACGGGTTTTGTGGGAATTGGCGGCGGTTTTTTGGTGATTCCCACGTTGGTAATACTCGGCGGTATCCCCATGAAGGAAGCGATTGGAACTTCTTTAATTATTTTGGTGCTTAAATCGATTACGGGATTAGCCGGATATTTGGGTCACGTTCCTTTAGAGTGGGGATTGGTTGGATCGTTTATTGTGGCAGCTAGCGCCGGAATTTTGCTAGGGGCGTATTTAATGCGATTTGTTTGTCCTAAGCAACTCGAAAAGGGATTTGGCTATTTTGTGCTAGCGGTGGCTATTTTTATTCTGATCGAACGTTAGTGGGGCAGAGATGCGATCGCTATCCAGTCTTGCACAAAGCTACAGAATGAGTATCCCCAGCAGGAAGCGGAAAAGCAGTGGTTTGTTCATCATTGAAGGGGGATTTCTAGAGATTTTGAATTTCTAGCAATGCAGGCGGTAACGGTTCAACTAAGGAAAGACCAAACAATTGCAACCCCAGGCGTTCAAACCAAGGAACGGCGCTACCCCAACGCATTTTTGCGAGAAAATATTGTTCAAAGGCGGTTTTTGACCAACTGACCCAAGGCCCTTGAAAGGCTTTAGCTTGGCGGCGTTTGCCCGTTAGCGGATCGGGGAGAACCGGATCGGCTACAAAGAGAATGCCCGTGTTGCCAAAGTCAGCAAAGCAGGTGGCGGTTAAGGTGGGGGTGACGGGTTGGGCATCGAGTTCGTTAAGGGCGATCGCGATATTATGGGCAACAGCCATTGCCATTGCTTCGGTCATTTGGCCGGTTTTGGGGACGCCGAGGGGGAGGGGCGTTCGATCGGCGGGGGACAATTGCACGATGGTACCCACGGCATAAATAGAGTCGTAGTGCGGATGCTGATGGGTTGGCAAAACGGGGATGAAGCCGTTACTGTCGGTTAGTTTGGGGATGGCTTTGAGAAATTGGGGCCCGCGAAAGGGGGGCAGCAGCATGGTATAGCTGAAGGGTAAGCTGCGCCCGTTCGAGAGGTGAATGCGATTCCCGCAGGGATTCTCCGGTGGAGACGCTGCGCGAACGCTTCGCGAATCGCGTTCGAGGGCGGTAATGGCAGTATTGGCGATCGCCTCTATCCCTCGTTTTACCATTGCTTGGCTAACCAATTCTGCCGAGTTTGCCATCTCCCCAATGCCTAAATGACCTACATAGGGTTCTGGGGTAACGAAGGTGATGGGAACAGCGTCGCGCAAGCCGAGTTTTCGCAGTTGGTAATCTGCAAGCAGGGCAAATTCGTAAGCAGGCCCTAAACAACTTGCCCCCGGAACGGCACCCACAACTAGGGGGCCGGGTTTTTGTAAAAATTGCTGCCAAGCGCGTCTGGCGGCTAAGGCATGGGGAGGGTTACAAACGGATTGAGAATAGCCGCTATCGGGGCCGAGTCCGGGAAGGGCGTCTAAGGCTAATTCTACGCCTGTTGCGATCGCCAAGTAGTCATAGTTGAGGGTTTGTTCGCCGACGCTGACGCGCTGAACTTGGGGTTCAATCGCGGTCACTTTACCACAAATCCATTGAATACCCAAAGGACGCAGGCAAGCTTCTAGGGAAAGTTGAATCGATTCTAAGGGTTTGAATCCCAAGGCAACCCAAGGCAGGGAGGGGATAAAAGTAAAGGTGGGCGAATCGGAAATTAGGGTAATTTGATGATGGGGTGGCAGCAGATGCCGGAGTTCGTATGCGGTGGGTAAACCGCCTAAGCCAGCACCAATAATGACAATATGAGCCACTGTTCAAAAACCTCCAAGGGTTGATGCCCTGCTGTTGCTTTCTGCTTTGGGAAAGGATTTCTGAGAAAAAAGTCAGTAGGGGCTAATCGCCAGACTATCGCCCCTACTGCTACATCCTCCTAGGAGATCCTCAGAGTTAGATGCAGGAGATACAAATTGCGCGAAACGCAATTTAAGCCAGATCTATTATTATCTTAGTATAACTATATAGTTTTTATAAGATTATCAGAAAATCGCAAGAATCTCTGGGTGCGACTAATTTGACTAGAAACCCACTGATTAAAATAGAACAGTCAACACAAAAAGCTTTGCAGGAAAGGCATTAAAAGACATATGTCAAATATTGAGTAATGACTATTCACTCGAATCTAGTGACAAAACCTAAGTAAAAATATGGGTAAGACTTGGATTTTGGGAGTAGATCTCATTTTTTAGCACTATATCACCTTAGAGCAATGATTAATCGGTTTAATCTAAATTATCTTACAGTATTAATTATTACAAAATTGCATCCGTAAAATCCGCAGCTTTGAGATTAGCTTCACTCAAGTCTACCTCGCGCAAATTTGCCCCAGTTAAATTCGCTTTTTCTAAGTTTGCGCCTCTGAATTGAGCGCCAGTCAAATTGGCATGACTCAAATCGGCTCGATATAGGTTAGCCTGGGTTAAATTAGCATGGGTTAAGTTAGCACCAACAAGCTTAGACTTTTGCAAATTTACCCGGCTTAAGTTGGCTTGAGATAAATTAGCGATCGCCAAATTCGCTCCTGCTAAATTTGCCCCGCTGAAATCTGCCTGAAAAAACTGCCCATCCACCAAATGAGCGCCACTTAGATCGACATCTACCAGGCTAACTTTCTCCAATTCAAGATTAGGAAAATGGCGACTTCCCTTTGCATAAGCTTGTAAGAGTTCGCCCAAAGCCGTGAGATGCAGTTCCCGCTGAGGAGGGCGCTGAAAGGTGAATTTTAAAGTATCTCCGCTGGCAATTGCTTGTTGCACTTCCTGATAGAATGGATAGCGACCAATACCGCTGAGGGAAACCCAAGCACGAGAACGGGTTAAAGCGACAAAAAGTTGATTTCTTAAGGTTAAATCTTGCTCATTTTTAGCAATTCCATCTAAACCGATTAGATAAACCATATCCGCTTCCTGTCCTTTGGCTTGGTGAATGCGAGAAATAGTGATTCCGCCCTCGCACCAGAACTGGTTTGGGTCGCTATTGTGCGGATCGGATTTCAGAATATTGCAATCTGGAGTTCCTGGTAGATATACATCGATGCCTTGACTTATTAAGAAACTAGCCACCTCTACCTGAAGTTTGATTGCGTCAAAATTAGAACCCAAAACTAGCACTAAAATATCGCGACTGGGCTTTAAGCCATCCTGTTTAAGATTTTGAAGAATATTCTGATATAATTGGATAAACTCTTCTTGACGAAATCGACACGCTTGAAAATGAATAATCGCCTCTTGCCACAATTGAGAGATAGGATTAGGCGAATTCTCCGGCGGACGCTTCAGGGTAATTTCTTGTCCAGGTAAAAACTGACCTTGTACCTGATAACCTAACGCTTGCCAATCAGAAACTTGAATCATTCCTGTCAGCATTCCGCCCGGACGCAACAAACCCATCCCAACGGCGTGAGCCAACGTTAAGATTAAACCCGGAGTACGATAGCATTTTTTCAACGTTTCGCTTTTAGGAATTCCTCCAGGATGTATGCCCGTGACAAGATGGCTGAGTTCTGCGCCTAAAATTTCTCGCGCGGTTGGACATTTTAGGCTTTCTAAACTTTGGACTTCATCATAAGCCCAAATCAGGCGACGTTGTTCCGGTCGAACGATATCCACTGGGCGTAAAGCTTGATATGCCATCCAATAGAAAGGTTGCTTATCGTGGAATTTCAACGCCTCATTGACGAGGAAATCTTGACCTTCATCAATTAAAATAGCGTCAAAGATTTGGGGAATTGCTTTTTCCCGGAGTAAATGCCAACAAGCTTCGGCTAGGGCTTCTTGAGGCTTGCGACTGCTGGTATCATTGACAACCATGCGCGAGACTTTGGCTTCCTGACACAGGAGACTATACAAGCCGGGTTGATTTTTCGCCCCCCAAGCGTGAAGCACTTTCAATTTTGAAGTTTGGGGAGAATAGCCGACTTGCTGGTTGCTGAAGTGGCGCAACCATCGGTCAATTTGGGCGGTAATGGGATGATACAGACTGCGGTTAAAAAAGACAAAGGCGATATCCCAGTCTGGATACTTGAGATGCATCTGGGCCGCCTTTTGGCAGAGTAACACCGTTTTCCCAGAACCGGCAATTCCGCGTATCCGTTGCGCCCCAGGAGGGATAGCTTTACCGATACGTTCTTGTTGAATATCAAGCTGGTGTAAGTATTGGCGGGTTTTGGCGAGAATATCAGCGCGACTTTGGGGAGAATACAGCCGCCAGCGATCGCTCTGATTGGGATAATATAATGCCGTACCTGCGATCGCGCTCTGTAATAATATCCATTGTTGCTCGATCGGCGATCGCGCTGACACGACACAAGGAAATTGCTGAATGCGGCTGAACAGACAAGGTAAGTCATCTTGAAATAGAATAGGCGGATTGCTGGGAAGTTGATCGAATCCGCGTTCTCGCCACTGCGCCTGAGAAATATAAGGTAACGCCACCATCGCCCGTCCGGGGACTTTTTGGTGTAGAGTGGGTTCGCGATCGCAATATTGCAAAACTGCGAACAAATGACGTTCAGCCTGTTCGTAGGGATTGAGCGTCTCCGTATAAAAATCCTTTACAATCCAGCAATGACCATTAATTCCCACAATTTGGTCAATCTGCAAAGACTTCACCTCAATCGCAATAATCCCTAACTCGCGATCGAAAATCAGAATATCGGGTTCTTTGCGCGTTTCTCCAGTTTGCGAAAAAATGGGATAGCGCCAATAGCCAAAACACCGTCGTCGTGCAAAGCTCAATTGTACGCTATCCCAAACCTGCTGTTCGCCGCGTTCGCCACTTTTACCAATGGGTTCAGTTGCGATAAACTGGCGATTTTGCATAATTATCGACGCGAATGAAAGACTTTACTCAGCAGCCAGTACAGCAGAACCGCTGCAATAATCCCATTCACGGGTTTAATCCCTGGGGAATAATAGGCGATCGCGCTTGCCCCAATATACGCCAAAATCCCCGCCCAGTTAAAGGCAGGTTGAGGGATATCTAACGCCGGAAACCCTTCTCGACGATGTAACCCATAATCTGCCATCACAATCCCCCCAATCGGCGGGATAAACGTCCCTAGCAAAATCAAAAACGGAATTAACATACTGTAAATCCCTCCCCAGGCTAGCACCAACGCCACCGTTGCTCCACCCAGAACAAACAGCGTCCGTTTATTAGAACGGAACATATGCGCCCCTGCAACAGAGAACGCGTACATCGTGTTATCCTGCGTTGTCCACATATTCAGGAACAACAATACCAGCCCCCAAAACAGCAACCCTTGGCGAACCATCACTTGCACGATATCCGAACTATCCGCCACGGCTGAATCTCCCGAATAGACTAACGCGCAAAACGCCCCCGTAAAGATTAAAAAGCCATTCGCAAAGAAAAAAGCAGCTAAGGTACTGATTAAGCCCGTTTTTCCAGAGTTCGCAAACCGACTCCAGTTCGTCGCCTGGGTTCCCCCAGACACAAACGTACCGACAATAATGGTTAAAGCTGCTCCAACGGGTAACTCCTGTAAGGGTTCTATCGCTTGCAGCCCTGCAAACCCGCCCACATCATTAGACGCAATAGATAGACTCCAAATCATCAGAATCAGCATGGCAGGAACAGCAATGCGACTCAACCAGTCCATCGCCCGATAGCCCATATAGGCGGTAATGCAGAAGAAATAAGTAAAAAATAGGATAGTCAGCCAGTTAAATGACTCCGGAACCCCAAGCAACTTATTCAGTAAATCTGCAATTAGGGCAGAACCCCAAGCATACCAGCCCACTTGGGTAAATCCTAGGATGAAATCCACCCACCGGGAACCCACACTCCCGAAGCTAAACCGGGCCATTAACACCGTCGATAGACCCGTTTCGGCTGCAATATAACCTAACCCAGCCGCATACAACCCCAAAATTAAGTTACCGACAACAATCAGACCCAACAAGTCTGGGAAAAAGCGGAATTGAGGCCCCACCAACCCCCCAGCGAACAGAGTCCCCGAATATAAGGTAAACCCCATCAGTAAGGGGGCTAGCGACCAAATCGATTTTCTGGCTTCCGGGGGAACCGCCGAGAGGGGATAGTCTTCATTTTGTTGCGATCGCGGCAAGAGTTGCTCTTCCGATGTTATGCTCATGCTGAAATTTATCCTCCTAAACTGGAGATATTGTTAAGCGCATTATTTCAGCAAAAAGTATAGTAGCGAACAGCCCGTTCATACTTTGCAAGCTGGGTACTTTTTTGGATTAGCTTAACGTTCCGTCACATCTATGTTTCAGCCTCGCCCTTTTCGCTTCAGCTTTGTTTCTTCATTTCTCGTTGTTGGACTGCTGGTTAGCGTCTCGCTTGAGTCGAGTCTTGCCATTCCTCGGTTGAGTAATTCCCCCAATAGTCTTGTGTTTACAGCCCTTCAAGGGCGCGGAAGTGGGGTGAGGAATTCCCTATTTCTCATAACGGCTGATGGTTCCCATCGGCGCAATTTAACCCCTGCATTAACAGAAGTAACTGCACCCATTGTCTGGTCGCCCGATGGGAGGCGGCTGGCGTTTGTAAATGGCAGTTCTGACCTGTATGTTATGCAGGCGAATGGTTCTCAACTCACGTCTATCTTTAAAGGCAGTTTTTGCAAGGTCGAAACCTATCAAATCGTTTGGTCATCCAATCAACGTCTAGTGTTTGGACGCAGTTGCGAGGGTTCCACGCTTGAAGAACCTGGCAGCGTTGAACTTTATACGAGTACCTTAACAAGCGTTCAAGGAACCCGAAAAATTGACCGCTTGCCCAATCATGCCCTATCCCTCGCGATTTCTCCTAACGGTCAAAAGGTAGCCTTTATCCAAGAGGGTCATATTTATAGCATGAATGTGGATGGTTCGCAGTTGATCAACCTGACCCAAAATCGAGATTCAAACGGGCGCGATTCCTCTAGAAATCGCGTTGAAAACCTCTATAATTCTGGAGGAAGTTCGCTAGTTTGGTCGCCCGACAGTCGCCGCATCGCCTTTTGGATGGGTCAGTATCCCCGCCAGCAACTTTATACAATTAATGCGGAAGGAAGTCAACTCAGGCAATTAACCCAAGATCCCACTCAGGAACTCTATAACGTTGCAATTACCTGGTCGCCCGATAGTCAAAAAATTGCCTATACTCGCATTCAACCGGGAATGACTTCAGATAGACAGCAAGCGATTTATTCTGTTGATATCCATTCTGGCGTTTCTACCCAATTAACCCGCAGACTAGACTCCTATGATTTAGTCAAGTGGTCGCCGAATGGTAGGCAATTAGCCTTTGTTCGGGGAGAGTTCAATCGTCAATCGATTCATACTCTAAATCTGGCTAACTTACAAGAACGGAACCTTGCGCCTAGATTATCTCTAATCGGCGTAACGGAGATTGTTTGGTCTGTGGATAGCCAACAATTAGCGTTTAACTTCTCCGAATCTGAGTATAGCCCGCTTTATGCGATCGCGGCTGATGGTACGGGCTTAAGAAGGCTATCTCAAAGATTTGAAAGCGTCTATTTCCCAACTTGGAAACCCTAAAGCCAGGGGTTATCCAAAGGACAACATTGGGGAGTACAGTTTGCTATAATGAGAATCCCCTCAGAGCAATCATTCAAGTCAATGCGAAAGATTTCGGAAATTGCTGTAGAAAGGGTGAAATTTCCGAAATTTGGCGATTAGCAACCTAAATTTCTTGTAAAAAGGGCAGTTTTAGCAGTCTCCATCCTGGTCTAATCCTGCTCAACCCGCTACAATGTTGATAAAGAAGTCAATTGACAGAGGTTCCAATGAACGAAGAATCGCTTCCCCTTCATTGAATCTTGAAAAACTGACCGATCTGAGCAGGAATGTTTAAACCTGAGAAATACCCATTTATGGCAACTTCTCACTCTTTAGCCATTCTTTCTCTGGGAAAACTTATGCACATGGTTTAATACGCGAGCAAGTGGTATTGTCTGGTTCAAGTAAGACTCTAACTTTGGCTCATGCTATCTAGATTAACCTCAATAATGTCCGCAGTTCTCCTCAATCTAAAGTGAGGAAAATTAGGGAATGTTCAGGTTCGATCGAACATCGCTATAGACTTCAAGTGCATAAACCCTGTCCCGTTAACCCTAATTGTTTGAACTCAAGAGGTTTTGCCTATTAAAGTAACCTAAATCAAGGAGGTGATGAATTGTGTTGGCTCAAACTCTTAAAGTCTCTAAAAAACACGCTAGCTTAATTTCCCTAGTGAGTTTAACCTGTCTTAGCTTTGCCTTTGCATTCACTCTATTGCGAAATCAAGTCTCTAGAAATTCGGTTATTTCTGAAGCTGTTTGTCAGCAAATAGTCAAAGAAGATGCCGCTGTTACTCTTTCGCAAATCAGCCAATTGCAAGGCAAAGAAGGCGTCGAAAAAGCAAGTATTCGTCAAGCTTTAGGCTCGCCTTATTGTATTTTACCCAAAACTTCGATTCGTTCGGGAGTCATTACCGAGCGAGAAGCCTATCAAACTGACGATAAAGGTCGATTAATTATCGCCTACGAGAGCGATCGCTATTTAGGTTATGGTCTAGAACCAGGTCAAACCGGATCGGGATTTTGGCCGTTTTCTACCTCCGAAACCTTCCGTCCCAACCTCAAACAAATCGACATTAAAGAGATTTGGGAAAACCATAGCGGTCAAAAAATTGCCGGACATCCTGTTGTCGGCGGTTTAGGTGACATTTCCCTAGAATATCGAGGAAATATTGTCGCCCCTCTAGGCGGTGAAGTTGAAGGCAACTTTGTTTTAGCAACCGAAACCTCTCTGGTTAAAAATCCATCGAATTGCGTTCTCTATTCCACCCCGCAGCAACCGGGATATCTCGTCAAGCTGTGCGGTTTAAAAGAACGAAATTCTGGAGATATTAAAGCGGGAGAAGCCATCGGTAAAACGGATGGACTGTTACATCTTTCTTTGCTGACCTTTCGACGCAGTAGCAGCGAACGTCCGCAATGGATTTATGTCTCGCCTTCAACCCAATTAATCGCTTCTGTCCTATCTGAAAACTAACCCAAGGGTTCAACCCCTGAAATCTATTAACCGAATTCACACAAAGGAGGTGTGAAATGAAACGAATTTCGTTGTTTGTCTTGCGCTACTTGGTTTTACTGTTGAAGTATTCTACCCAAAGCGCGCTAACCTTACTGTTTTCTTTAGTTCTCGTCACTCAAATGCAAAACTCAGCCAAAGCCGATCCGTTCGGTTTAAGCTTCGGCGTTCTCGAAACCTCTGAAACCGTTGCATTGCTTCCCCTAGAAAGCGAAGTAGATCTGCCCCAATTGGAAGATCCCTATGTGACATTAGAGGAGAGAGGGCCGCCAGAAACGGCATTTGCACCTTTAGAAGTGGCTACTCCCTATCTGATTGATGAGACTCCCCCAGGAAGTTACGACTTTACCTTATTGCGTAACGACCGAGATGATGTGGAAATTCCTTCCCCTTGTACTGGAACTGTAACTTATACCAAGTACAGTCCCTGGGGATATGGCAACCGCGTAGAAGTGCTGTGCGAAGAGTCTGGGTATGCCTATTTTATGGGACACTTAGAGGCGATCGCCGTTACTATCGGTCAACACGTCACCCTGGGTCAATCCCTGGGAACTCAAGGGAGTACGGGCAATTCTACCGGGCCGCACGTTCACTTGGAAATCGGTCGGCGTCCGTATCTGGAATTTTATCCAGAAAATCGGATTAGCGATCGCGCGATTACCATGCCTCTCGTTGAGGCGTACTTCCGCATGGTGGAAAACCCACCCCTGCTGAACCCCACAGTCGCGGTAGAAGTCCTCCCAGAACCAGAACCGGAACCGGAACTCGAACCCGTCGCTATCGCGGTAGAACCGTTTGTGGGACTAGATTTTTCAGTTCCCACCCTAGATGAACCGACTGCGAAGGATCTCGCCTTGAGTTTTGAAGTTGCGCCGGAACCCACCCCAGTTCTAGAGGCGGAACCACTAACGCCAACCCTAGTTCCAGAGGCGGAACCGCTAACGCAAATTATCCCGCAAAGCTGGTGGGAACAGGCCTCAGACTCGCCTTTAGCGATCGCCATTGGCGCGGCGGAAGGAACCCGCCAACCCAACGGAACCAAAAACCCCGCCTACTATTGGCACGTCGATCCGGGGAATGGGGTAGATAATTTTGGGACATTTAGTTACCAACATCTTCCCTATTCCGATACCAACGCCGTAGCCAGCGTCAGCAGCAGTTCCCTCAAGCGAGAAATTGCAGCCGAAAAGGGACTTCCCGAAAAGGCGGACGACTTACAGTTGCGTCGCCTGCAAGGGTTCCACGATGAATTGCTAGCCCAAGCCCAAGCCGTGGGTTTAGAGTTAAATCAAGCCGAATTGGTTAATGGTTTGGATCTCGCTAACCAAAGTCCCGCCGCCGGGTTATATGCAGGCGGTTATATTGACCGACTGGCGCAGATGAAACAACTCGTCAGCGATCCGGACGAACAGATCCTAGAGGCCCGTATTTGGTCTTATTGGGATATGCAGCGCAACCGTTGGGATGCACCGGGTTTAGGGAATACCTACGACAGCATCCGCCACGATCAACAGCGTCGGATGACACAAGTGAATTTGGCGCTAGAGTTACAAACTCAGTCGGCGTTGGGGTAAGCAGTGAAGGATGGAGATGATCTCCATCCTTCATTTTTGTGGACTTAGGGGTAAGATTGCCAGCTTTGGGCCTTGAGTGCGATCGCGCCACGATCCCCCTGCCAACATCAGGAAAGATCGAAGCAAATCTCACGTTTTTTTGAGACCGCTACGCACTTACCAACCTTAAGAAATTGGCAACAAGCCATAAAAATTAGATAGTACAGAACTCGCGGTATTATATAAAGTAAGGAAGCGTTGACAAGCGATGAAACCACAAAGCGATATCAATCACCCCCCTCCATTAAGCCTAAGAAAGTAGAGTTCTCTATGTCCTCTGAAACCCTCTCGGTTCAGTCTGCTATTTTACTGACCATCATTGGGGAAACAGTCCTCAAAGACAACATTGTCAGCTTGTTAAAAAGCTACGATGTGAGTGGCTACACAATCAATCAAGTCCAAGGTGAAGGTAGCCACGGTAAGCGTATGGGAGATATGGCAGGTTACAATACCAATATTGAAGTCAAAACAATTGTTTCTCCAGAGGTCTCTGATTCTATTCTTTTGTCTGTGCAAAATTATCAAGGTAAGCACGCCCTAATTGCTTTCCGGCAAAATGTAGAAGTTGTGACTCATTAATCGGGTTTTGATTTAAAAGAGAGATTGAGCCATTTTGAAGGGGCGATCGCCCAAAAATTCGCTGGAAGTTGGCTCAATCCTTGACTCTAGCGCTAGACTTCAAAACAATTAAGCAAATCTAGACTTGTCCCGTTTCAACGCAAAGAGACTGAAAAGAGGAAATACGAACGATAGGGAACTTGGCTGCATGAGAAAAGCTAAGTTAACCTAAAACGTATTAGCATCCCCGCTAGGAGCAAGTATTTGATGTCTCAGTCTATCCATCGCCTTGAGTTGAGTGCGCCGCCCCAATTCGAGAAATCTTTGGGCTATTCTGGTAATCGTCGCTGGGTTTCCTGGCACTGGGAACCCGATGTTGAACAGTTGGTTTACCAGGATGATAAGCAAATTGGCAGCGCGTCTAATGCAGCTTGGCAAGTCTTCCTGGGTCATAGCCAAATGCAACCCCAGCTAGCAGAATACCAGCTCGATCGGCGCGATCGCCATTGGCTGTTACTCGATCGCACCACACGCAACCTCTACGTCGGCGAAGGATCGATCGTTCAAAGCTTGCTGGAACAACCCGAAGGTTTAGCGCTACTGGCTAGCTTAGATTCTCCCTCCACTTTGGCAAAACCTCAATCTCAAACGATTCGCCATCTGGTGAATGCAGCCATTATCGGCGCAACAGCTAGCGCGATCGCGGCTTTGGGGTTCGTCAGTTGGTCTATGCTTAAACCCGCGCCTCAGTCTGTCACGCCGCCATCAGAACCCATCTTATCGAACAAACCCGGAACGGCACCCGCCATGCTTCCCGCCGGAACCTGCGGCGTCGGCGGATCTGGGGATTTTGGCGGAGTTCTTTATCCCACAAACGGCGGCCCGGAATTGCACGTTGTTGGGATTTATGAGGCGCGTTCCGATCATAGTGCGAACAATCGCCAAGTTGGAGTTGTCCGGGTCAATGTTGAACGCCAAAACCAACCAATGGTACTCGCGCTTTCTTCCTACGAGCCTGTAGAATGGCAGCTTAACCTGGCACCCAACGTGCAAATTGAGAAAATTATTCTCAATGGCTACCACGATCAAACCATCGTAGGGGCAGAAAATATTCCCGTTGAAGAGTATAGCTACGAAGGGACGGGAACTTCCTTTAGCGATTTTCCGCATAGTTGGACTGGCGATTTCGCGAATGCGGTGATGATTCCTCAACTCCAAGCCTTAACCGGACGCAGTTTAACGTCTTTCCAAGGTTGCTATCGGGGAACAGAATTTTCACTCCGTTAATCGCTGGACTGAGGCTACCGGATTCGCCCAAAGAAGTGCTATACTAGCTTAGTCTGAGGGCGCGTAGCTCAGGGGATAGAGCACCAGATTCCGGTTCTGGGTTGTCGGGGGTTCAAATCCCTCCGTGCCCGCCTCAATCATTAATAGGGGTATTCGCTTCAACCTCCCTTCTAACCTGCTTATTTAATTCTTGACGCTTACGAAAAAGACTAGGTTTCACCCTAGTCTATTACGTGTTTTTACATCCTCTGCTGGGGTTGTTTCTGGACTCTGAGTTAAAGCTAGGGTTTTACATATTTGTCAGTTTCGAGTGCATTAATGATTAGATCCCGTTCTTCTTTGGTAAACGGGTTAATTTCGCTTTTCGTCGTTTGGCGATTTTTAGGAAGCTTAACGGTTGCGATTAATTCAACAAATTTATTGTTTTCAAGCGTCTTATTTTGGATCAGCCAGTTATTACAGGCTGAGAGTTGCGTCAAAATTCGCCTTGTTCCGTCTAACGTGTAATTCTTTTTGAGCCATGTTCGTATTTCTAGCGCATCGTCAAAACTTTGATAGGGCATTTTGGCGATCGCATTGGCTACATGTCGATATCCCACTTTAAGGGTATTGGGGGACAGATTAGGTCTTTGACATTCGGTGTAAGCTTCCCAACCGTCCTTAAGGGTTACTGCTGGCTGAGGTTTCGCTACAACGGCTAGGTGGCTCTGGGGCTTGTACTTTGCTAGGGTGGGGTCAAAGTTATGGGATAAAATATTAGAGACGCTTGGCGATCGCTACTCGCGATTAATTAATTGTTGCGCCTGTACTGTATTGGCTTGATAGGTTCGTTGTTGCTGTTTAATGGCTTCTCGGACAACAGGGGTTAACCGTTCTCGCCAAAACCGAATATCGGGATAAGATTCTACTCGATCTAAAACATCTTGCCAGCGACCCTCGCGAATGGCGTGTTGAGCCGAATAGAATTGATCTTGTGCGATTTGCCACCTTTGCGGCCAATGGACTATGGCTGATTTTGCCTCTTCATAGGCTGTACTCTCGGCCGAAATGGACTGAACCAGCGCGATCGCCGCATCGATATGACCTAAATGATACTGCTCGGCAGCGATCGCCAGCAATCCCGGCCCGGAATCAATCGGCGTACTGCTGTCACTCGCTGGAGGAATCGCCGCCAAGACCTTTTGAGAGTCCGAACAACTTGTAGCGGTAGATTTTTGATAAATCCAACCTTGGATGGGTGCATTCAGCAGCAGCCAGTTTCCCTCCTGCTTTTCCACTGAAACTTGCATCCCCGTATCGAGGGTACCAATAATGTTATTTGGCGCGACAAAGGGTTGAGAACGAACATTTAACGGCGGCTTGAGGGCCGCAACCAAAGTCATACAATGAGAGGGATGGGGAGAGGAGTCAGCAATTAAGGGGGATTGAAAAAATGGGAAGCGGACTTGAAATACGCTAGTTGCGATCGCGACTCCAACCAGACCTGCACCTAGCCCTATTGATTGCGTTTTGATCGTTCGCATTGCGACTGGTGTAACGATTTGACTCAACAAATCGCTACGAGTTTATGAAGTATTAATGATTGTCTCGCTTTCTCCCTAATTTTCCTATAGGGGTCTGACCCTACAGGCAAACTTTAATCTACTAAACTTGGCGGTAATGGGCTTATTTTCCCTACAGAATAACCGCGTTCTTGAATTAAGCGTTCCAACTTATTGACCCGATTTCCCGGAGAAGGGTGAGTGGCCAAAAAAGCAATTCCCGAACCCCGCTGTTGGCGGAGACGGCGAAAGAAGTCTGTTGCGCCTCCTGCATGACCATAAACCGCATTTAATAGGGTTAAACCCATTTCATCGGCTTGAAGTTCTTGAGATTGGGAATAGTGCGATCGCGAAATCGCCGAAACCCCAGAAACCGCTACCGATTGTAGCGCGCCTAAATCTCCTAAAAACGTGGCTGCGATCGCGCGAAATAAAATTTCTCGTCCCAAACTCCGCAAATGATCGCGATGAGCAAAATGACCCAATTCATGACCTAACACCATTGCTAGCTCATTTTCCGATTCTGCTTGAGTCACTAACCCCTGATAGATAATAATGACATCTCCAGGGACTGCCAAAGCATTCACAGTTTCATCGGGAACATAGAGAACTCGATAATCGCGTTCCTGGCGCTGTTCTTCAGGAAGTTGCTGTTCTAGACGTTGTAACAGTTGATTGAGTACATCCTGCGCCGGAGTCGGTTGCGCCAAACGCTCGTAAGCTGGGACAATTAGATGACCTAAAGTTTTCTCAACCTGGGTGGGAATCAACCAAACCAAATTATTCACCAAAAGTCCCAATAACCAAACCACCCCCACCACTACGCCAAGGAATAAACCCAATAAAATCAATAAATCGCGATTGCTTACAGGAGGATTGCGATCTTCAGCAGAATCGTTGAGGGGTGGTTTTTGGAAAGTCATTGGTTAGCTACTTTTGGCGGGACGAAAAGGATTGAGGAAATTTAATAACGGATATAAGTTTCTCGATTGTACCCAAAGTCTGCCTTGTCCGCGAAATCGACAGACAAAGCCTTCTCCTCCCAAAATTCCTGTCTTTAAACCGCGAAACGATAGACCGCCAATCATTTCTACATCGTAATTCAGCGTATCTTCAAAAGCCACAATATAACCCGTATCCACCACATAATCGCCAGCCACCGGAATTTCAATAATTCCCCCATAGGAACTAAACCAAAAATCCCCTTTTCCTTTCGCTTGAATCAGAAAAATTGATTCGCCACTAAAAAAGCCCTTAAAACCTTGAAACTGAGTATTGATTTCAACCGTTGGACTTGCTGCCACAAACCCGGAAGATTGCACCATTAAAGTCTTGCTGCCATCTAGATAATAATGCTGAACATCCCCAGGCACTCCCGGTGAAATATAGAGTTTACCAGGTTTTTCTTGAGCTGTGAATTCGCTAATAAACAGAGATTCACCGCTCAGCATCCTGCCAATTCCTTTACCCAATCCGCCGCGAATGCCAGACTTCATTTTAATGCAGCTATCCATTGCAGCCATTGCTCCTGCCTCAACCAAGATTGATTGATTAGCCTGCAAAAAAACAATCAAAGAAGCATAGGCTGGTGAATGCTCAATCTCATAAGCAATTTCAGTCATGATTTTAACCCTATTTTAAAAGATTAGCGAGCTGGAAGTTGAGAACCAATTCGAGAACCAAACGCTCCTGGATTATGCGTCTGACAGTAAACTTTTCCTTTACCCTTGAAGCGACAAACTAACCCTTCTCCACCTAAAAACGCCCCAATTAAACTACTTCCCGCCTTGGTAATTTCAAAATCTAGGCTTTTTTCAAAGGCAACAATATGACCTGTATCAACAATATATTCTCCAGCGACATCAATATCATAAATGCCCCCAAAGGAAGTGAGAATCACCGGGCCATGTCCGCTAATGCTTAACCAAAAAATGGCTTCTCCTGAAAAGAAAGATTTAAATCCTTGAAAGCCTAAATCAATATCTACACTAGAAGCGCTTGCTAGATAGGAAGTTGCTTGAACGACTAATTCTTGACCCTTCATCTCATAAACGAGTAAATCGCCCATCAGATGAGGCGCTAAAAAAATTTCTCCGCCCTGAGTTGGCGAACGAAAAACACTCAAAAATAGCGATTCTCCGGCTAACATTCGCTTTAAGCCGCCGAAAACCCCGCCGCCTTTGCCCCTCCTCAAAGTGGTGCTGGTGTTAATATAGCCGCTCATGGCAATCATGCTGCCAGCTTCTGCTACAATTTCCTCACCCGCATTTAATAGGATCTGAGCGATCGCGCTATCGGGCTGATGTAAAAGTTTAATCTCCATTGGGCTAACCTTAAGTCAGTGGATGTGAATCTAAGAGTCAAGCGAGAAACATCAATTAACGGAACTTAGGCGTCAGATATTTAACTAACCCATCAACGCTGCGAGATTGTAAATAGATATATCCATTTCCCGTGAGTCGATTAATAACACCTTCGCCCGAAGTTATCGAACCCACTAATCCCCCGGCTAATCCCAGGTTCATCTTAATTGTCGGTTCGTAAGCCACTAAATGACCCGTATCAACCACAAATTCACCATTGACGCGATGTTTAGTAATCCCGCCATAGGCTCCAAAAAAGACCAGTCCAGTCCCTTTAACTTGCAGCTTAAATAATCCTTCCCTAGCGAACCAACTCTTAAAACCCGCCCACTTTACCCCTAAATGAGTTTGTCCAGCATGAGCAATATAAGCACCCGGTTCAAAGCATAACTCACGCCCGCGCAGTTCCTCGCAAGCGATATCGCCAATGGTAGACTGCGTAAGCACTAATGTTAAAGGTTGTTGCGTTTGATTCATGAACGTATTGACAAAGAGCGATTCTCCCCCAAAGAATTTTTTCAGCAAACCGGGCAAGAATCCACCCGAAAAGCGGGTTTTCATCGTCAGGCGACCATCCATACTCGTCATTGCTCCGGCTTCTGCGGTAATGGATTCGCCAGGACTTAAAGTAATAAAAATAGCTGCAAAAGCAGGTTTGTAGCGAATGTCGTAATGCACGGGTTCATCTCCTGGTTATTGGACGTGCAAATAATTCCAGTTTGCGTTTTAATGAGTCTCTCGTCGAGAGTTCGTTAAAAATCTTCCACTTGTCTTAGGTTTTCTCATGTCTAAGGATTCTGCTAGTTTTTCGGCTAGACCTCGCAAGCGTTTTGCTCAACATTGGCTCAGAAGCGATAAGGCGTTGGCTCAAATCCTCCAAGCTTCTGAGCTACAACAGTGCGATCGCATTTTAGAAATTGGTCCCGGTACGGGAATCTTGACTCGGCAATTACTCTCCCAAGTTGGGGCGGTAACGGCTGTCGAAATTGACCGCGATTTGTGCCGAAAATTAGGTCAGAAACTCGGTAAAATCCCGAATTTCTTGCTTTTGCAAGGCGATATTCTCGAACTCGATTTACCTCCCCTGCTCGAACCGTTTCCCGATTTTCAAAAACCCAATAAAGTGGTTGCCAATATTCCCTACAACATCACCGGCCCGATTTTAGAAAAGCTGCTAGGGACAATTGAGCATCCCAATCCCCACCCTTACGAGTTAATCGTGCTGTTGGTACAAAAGGAAGTTGCCCAACGCCTAGTGGCGCAAGCGGGTTCAACGGCGTTTGGGGCGCTTTCAGTGCGGGTGCAGTATCTTGCCCAAGGGGATTATGTTTATACGGTTCCGGCGCGGGCATTTGAACCTCCACCCAAAGTAGATTCGGCGATTGTCCGCTTGCGCCCTCATCTGGTGGAACCCCAGGCGGACAATCCCAAACGCCTCTCGCAACTGGTGAAGGTGGGTTTTTCTTCTAAACGGAAGATGCTCCGCAATAATTTGAAGGCTATTGTAGAGAGCGATCGCCTGCTAGAGGTGATGAATGCGCTTAACCTGAACCCCCAAGCGCGGGCAGAGGATTTAAGCGTTCCGGAGTGGGTGGCGTTGAGCAATCATCTGCAAGACCTCTAAATCCTTCCCCGTCGCAGAAATTCGTTAAATTTTAAACAAAACCATCCAACGCTATCTAAGGAAATCGATGTCAGCACAATTGTTACTCGTTGATGATGAACCCGGTTTGAGAGAAGCCGTGCAAGCCTATTTAGAAGACAGTGGGTTTACGGTTCATGCTGCCAGTAATGCCATTGAAGGGTGGGACATCTTGCAGGAAAAATTGCCCGATTTGGTGATTACTGACATTATGATGCCGCAAGTCGATGGCTATCAGTTTCTCAAGCAAATGCGAGAAGATTCGCGCTACAAGTCTTTACCCGTGATCTTCCTCACCGCTAAGGGGATGACGATGGATCGGATTCAAGGCTATCAGGCTGGGTGCGATGCGTACCTGCCCAAACCCTTCGATCCTGAAGAATTAGAGGCGATTATCAAAAACCTTTTAGAGCGGCGTACAGCCACGTCTGGAGGCAATACCGAACTTGATGATATTGCCCGCCAAATTGCCGAAATTCGCGGCATGATTCAAAAAACAGGCGGAATTGCTCAAACGCCTTCCCCCATTCAGGTCGATTTTACGCCCAGGGAACAAAGCGTTTTAGACCTTGTTTCGGAAGGATTGATGAATAAGGAGATTGCCCGCCGTCTTTCTACAAGCGTTCGCAATGTGGAAAAGTATGTCTCGCGCTTGTTTGTTAAAACGGGTACGAACAGCCGCACGGAATTAGTGCGCTTTGCTTTAGAACATGGTCTAACCAAATAGTTTTGCTACTTTGTGTAGACGAGACTGTACTGAGGTGGCGCGATCGCCCAAGGTCTTAAGGAATATTGAGTTTTATGGATTAACTGTCATAAATCTATGACAACCTCAAAATTTTGATAGGTTGAGTTAACTCATTTCTCATGAATTCCTGACCCCATAGCCATGAAAGTATCTCGCTCCTCTCAACACCTCGGTCAGTCTATTTCCTTAGCCGCTTTGCTAGTCTTGATGAGTGCAGCAGTCGTTGTGTTTATGACGTTGCAAAGCGCTTCTATGCCCTAATTCCCTATCGTCAGGCGTCGGCTTCACATTCTTTGGAGCAAGCTTGTACCATGCGTGTCGGTTCCGCAAGTTTGTAATAAGCCATAAATTTGGCCCAACTGACTTACTTGTTGAGTTTGTTTTGGACTCGGTTTCCAGGGATTGGGGTTGCTATAAGCATAATAGGCTTCTACCCCATCAATTCCCCAACGAACGGCTTCGGGAATTAACTCTGTTGCAGAACAACGATAGCGTGCTGGGTGCGCGAGAACGGCTAACCCACCCGCTTGATGAATCGCTGAAATGACACTTGCGGCTTGATAGGCATCGCCTGTAGCCGCGTGTTTTTGGAGATAGGGTTGAAGGCTAGGATGTTGCGGATCGAACGCATAACCCAGAATATGAACTTCTGTCCCCAATAAATTGCCATTAATCTCAACCCCACTCCACAAACGGGGGACGGGGTGCTGGGGGTGTTGGTTTTGCCATGCTTCCAACCACTGCTTGGCAATCGAGTAACCCTCTACCGTATGATGGTCGGTAATGGCTAAACCTTGCAGACCGATCGCGATCGCCTGTTCCATTAGGCGTTCGGGATGCAAGCGACCATCCGAGCAAACGGTATGCATGTGGAAATTGAACCGATGCGGACAACTGTCGGCGTCAATGGTTTCCAGAACTTGCTTAAGTGCCCTTGCTCCTACTGTTTGTCCTGCAAGTTTTGCAGCCGTAGAAACTTGAGCGAGTTTGACACTCATAATCGACTATCTAACGTTATATTTCTTCGTCTACTATAGCCAAATTTTAAGTTCTGTAACCCCCAATGGGGTCTGTTGATCGAATGATTTTGCGGATACGTGGCTTAACAGTAACTTATGCCAGAAGAAACAGACGAATTTCTTTGCCGTTGAGCCATAAGAACTAGGTAATAATACTGTCATCCCCTGTTGAATCTGCCTGCTAAATTTCCATGCCTGAATCTACAGTTAGCGTCACCATTAAGCTATTTGCAGCCTATCAAGAAGCCTACGGCGTTTCTGAGCTAGTGCGACACTTTCCGGGTGAAACTTCCGTGAGTGCTGTTTTGGAGGATTTAATTACCGAACACCCTGAATTAGAGAAATGGCGCGAGGTGACTCGCTTTGGCATTAATCTGCAATTTGTTGAACCCGATACCCTCCTGCAAAACGGCGATGAAGTCGTTTTAATTCCCCCTGTCAGTGGCGGTTAGTCCCCAACCGGAAATGGGTTAGACTTGACCTCTTGCACCAGTGCTAGAAACCGGGTTTCTTGCCAATCGCTTAAGCTGAAACTCTGATTTTTCGTCGAAAAACCCGGTTTCTCAGGTCTACTCAGAATGATGCAAGATCTGAGTTAGGCCAGACTAACCCATCCCACCCCTCTTAATCTCCCAAACAAATCCCTAGCCCTCTGGCCGTTTTGACTAGCGTGCCATTGGGATCGACCGCGCGATAATAGGAAATTGCTTCTGCAATCGGGACGCTGACCACCTGCCGATTTTGCCATGTCACCATACGATCGTATAAGCCCTCGGCGATTAACTCAACAGCAGCGACCCCAAACGCCGAAGCCGTCAGCCGGTCTAAAGGTGAAGGAATGCCTCCCCGTTGCGTATGTCCTAAAACGGTGACGCGCGTTTCTGCACCGATGCAGGCGCTAATTTGGTCGGCCAAGTGCTGACCAATTCCTCCCAAGCGACATTGGCCTAGTGCATTGGTATTCGTAACCGTTTCGCCATCGGGAGTGCAAACCGCTTCCGAGACGACAATTAAACAGTAATTTTTGCCTTGGGATTGGCGTTCTTGAATCTGCTGGCAGACATTTTCTAGAGTATAGGCAATTTCTGGGATGAGGACGACATCTGCACCCCCGGCAATTCCGGCGCTAATGGCAATGTGACCGGCATCTCGGCCCATCACTTCGAGAATCATGACCCGGCTGTGGCTGGCGGCGGTAAAGTGCAAGCGGTCTAAGGCTTCAGTGGCAATATTAACTGCCGTATCGAAGCCAATGGAATTTTCGGTAATCCCAATATCGTTATCGATGGTTTTGGGAATGGCAACCAGATTTAAATCGCCCTGTTGAGCAATGCGGCGCAAAATGGCTAGACTCCCATCGCCGCCAATCCCGATGATGGCATCTAATCCCAGTTGCCGATAACCCGCGATAATATCTTCAGAGCGATCGCGCACCGTACCATCCGGCATCGGAAACGCAAACGGATCGCCCTTATTCGTCGTCCCCAGAATCGTTCCCCCCATTGTCAGTAAATGATCGACCTTATCGGGTTCTAGGGCCATAATCTGCGGGGGGTCGCTCATTAACCCTTGGGTGGCTTGGCGAATTCCCATCACCTTCCAACCATACCCACCCGCCGCCCGACAAACCACGGCCCGAATGATTGCATTCAGTCCCGCACAATCCCCGCCACTTGTAAGAATCCCAATTCGTTTCATCTCGCCCATTCTTCCTTAAGTCCAATTGGTGCAAACCCAGGAGTAAATTAAACTTGATTAGGGACAAGTCCGTTGAATTGCAGTTTGAATTAAACTTTTCTTCTCCCTTTGCAACATTTACGTTACACAAAATGACAGAACGCCAAATCAGTACACAATTTGAGCCAGAAGGTGACGAGATTTTAAATTTGTCAGGGAATTTTAGCATTCCCATCGCGCCACCGGGATTTAAGTCAGGCTTTATCGGTGTAATTGGGCGTCCCAATGTCGGCAAGTCTACAATTTTGAACCAGTTAGTGGGACAAAAAATTGCGATTACTTCCCCAGTCGCGCAAACCACTCGCAACCGCCTCCGGGGAATTCTCACGACTCCAGAAGCCCAGTTAATTATTGTTGATACCCCAGGGATTCACAAACCCCACCATCAACTGGGAAAAGTTTTGGTACAAAATGCCAAAAATGCGATTAGAGCTGTGGATGCGATCTTGTTTGTGGTCGATAGCTCTGTAGAATTGGGTGGGGGCGATCGCTATATCGTTGAACTCCTCGAAAACATCCAAACTCCCATTATTCTGGGCTTAAATAAGACCGACTTACAGCCCTCAGAAGCAGAAGAATTAGATACCACTTACGCCGCAGTTGCTAAAACGCATAATTGGCAATTTGTCAAGTTTTCTGCCTTAACTGGAGAAGGTTTAGATCGACTGCAAACCAGTTTAATCGAACAGCTAGCGGAAGGTCCCTATTACTACCCGCCCGACTTAGTAACCGATCAACCCGAACGCTTTATTATGGGAGAACTCATCCGCGAGCAAATTTTGATGCTGACTCGCGAAGAAGTCCCCCATTCCGTCGCCGTGGAAATTGAACGAGTGGAAGAAGGCGAAGAACTGACGCGGGTTTATGCTGCCATTATTGTCGAGAGAGACTCCCAAAAAGGCATTTTAATCGGCAAAAAAGGGAGTATGCTGAAAACCATTGGCACCGCAGCGCGAGAGCAAATGCAAAAGCTAATTGCTGGGAAAGTTTACTTAGAACTCTTTGTTAAAGTTAAACCCAAATGGCGGCAAGATCGCCTGCGAGTGGCAGAATTTGGTTATCGAGTTGAAGAGTAATCTGACAAACAGAGATTAAGTCCAAGGGAGACGATCGAAAAGAACCACCATCCCCCCCAACGCTAACAGCACAAGACCAGCGCCGACAAGATCCACCTTAACAGAAGCTCTGCGATAGGCAGGACGCAGCCAGAACCCCAACCCGCGAGCAATGAGGGGCATCACAGCCCAGGTTAAAATCGAAGAGGTAATTAAGTTATTGACCGCCATTGACGCGGCGGGCGGCCAAGACTGCATAATTCCTAAAGCGGTGAAGATCGCAGCTTGAATCATTAAAACCGGATATAGGCCTAGGACAACTGAAAGAACCTGCTTCCAAGCCGGAGGGCCTAAACCCGCTTGTTCGGCCCCTAATTCATGCGAAAACCAGCCTTCTAACCCAGTGGTAAAGGATTTGAAACGATAAGCCTGGAGGACTTTTTCGCTAGATTTTAGCAGTTCTTTGCGTTCTGGCGATTCCAGCCAGTGATTGAGATGTTCGGGGTTGTCAAAGTGCATCATTGCACACCACTTGACAACCCCATTTTTACACCTCACTGGCGGACAGAGATCGGTTCTAAAATAGCCTTTGTATTGCTTGGCATGACGGACTAAGCGAGAATGCCAGAGGCGAAAAGCAAGTCCTTGTCCTTGAGGAACAATATATTCAATCGCAACGCTGGAATAGAAAATTCGATCGTCCGGATAAATAGGCATTGTGAGATGACGATAAATGGGGTGAATGTGACGAAGAATTGGTTCTAAACCACTCATTTTGACATCCTCACCGCACCTTTAGGTGCGGTGATTCCCAAACCTCACGATTTAGGTTTCTGCTTCTTAGCACCTGCCTTCCAAGATTTGCTCTCTTCTGGTCTTACGGTCGCTCCACAGACTGACACTGTATGTCCTACAGCCACGGCAGTTGTTCTACTTGGGTAGGCCCCAAGACCGCACTGCCTCAAGATATTACCAGCCGCATTCACATCTCGGTCGTGGTGAGTCCCGCACTTCGGACAATCCCACTCCCGGACACTCAACGGCAATCGTTCAACAACGTGACCGCAATTTCCGCAGCATTTAGAACTGGGGAACCATCGGTCAATTTTTACCAAGTCTCGACCATACCACTTGGCTTTGTATTCCAGTTGACGAACCATCTCACCCCATCCCGCATCGCTGATGGCACGGGCAAGCTTGTGATTCTTGACCATGTTTTTCACCACCAACGACTCAACGGCAATCGTTTGATTTTCACGAATCAACCGAGTCGTCAGCTTGTGCAAATGGTCTTTTCTGGAATTAGCAATTCCAGCTTGAATCCGGGCGACTTTCAGCCGCGCTTTCTCTCGATTTCGAGAACCTTTCTGTTTGCGGCTCAACGCTTTTTGCGCCTGACGCAGTTGCTGGTAACGCTTATTAAAATGCTTGGGATTAGCAACCTTTTCACCTGTACTCAGCGTGACCAGACTGGTGATTCCAGCATCCAACCCAACTGCTTGATTGACAGGCTTCAACGTCAAATCTCTAGGGTCAACAAACCGTAAGCTGATATACCACTGTTGGGCGGAATTCAATCTGATCGTGACGCTAGAGGGTTCAGCGCCTTCTGGCAATTGTCTAGACCATCGAATGTTCAATGGTTTCAAACACTTCGCCAAAAACACTTTGCCCTGTTTCCACTTAAAGGCAGACTTGGTGAACTCTGCACTGCCACCATTGCGCTTCTTTTTAAAGTTTGGGTATTTTGCCCGTCCATCAAAGAAGTTCTTAAAAGCGGTTTGCAGATGTCTCAAGCCTTGCTGCAACGGAACACAGCTCACCTCATTCAAAAACTGGAGGTCATCTTGTTTTTTCCATTGAGTCAGCATCGAAGAGGTTTGGGCATATCCAATTGGTTGTTGTCTTTCGTACCATGCTGCTGTTCGTTCGGCTAAAGCACGATTGTAGACAAGCCTGACACACCCTAGAGTTCGCCGAAGTAGCGACTCTTGCTCCTGTGTGGGGTAGAATCGATAGCTGTAAGCCTTTTCCATGCCTGGTGATTTTACCACTTCCAATGTAAAGCCGTCCTTCTAGGATGGGGTTTCAGACCCAAATTTTCGATGAGTAAATATTGACGGACTTTAAGGTTATTCTGATACCCCTTGCGAAGCTGGGAACACTATCAAAAGATACATTACAACTCGTATGGTGTAGCGTCATCATAGAAGGGTGGGTCTTGCCCTCAGTGACTGGGTTTGTGAGGCTAGAAAATTTCATCATTTTATTAAAATTCGGTTAAATTATTGTAAAAATTACAACAAATTGAAAATTAATTGTATAATTGTATAATCAGGCACGGAAAAAGATTCGGACATACACTTTTCGCTTCCCCCAGTGGCGAGGGAGTGTGGTGACAGGTTTTGAAGTGCCTCCTGCAATCGTCAAACATTGAGGAGGTTCACAATGGAATCTATAAGCCATAACCCAACCCAAGGTTATCATTGGCAACTTTACAAACGGCTGGAGCTGATCTCAAGTCGAGTCCCCGATCCCCGTAGAAGCCGTCTCCAGTTGAAGTGGGGAGTAGATTTGGCATGGCGATCGCTCTTAAATCTACTGGTGGATGAACTGATTGAAGAGCAACAAGTCGAGTATCTAGAACGATGCTGGGCATTAGATGAATCAAAAGAGACGCAAGCCTCTTTAACCCAGGCTGTCAAGCGTCTCTGGCGGTTAATGGAATAATCTTTAAAAATAAAACCTGCCTTTCGCAAGAAGGCAGGTTTTTCGTAACAGGCAACTCATTAGCCTGCAAAGTGGTGTTTAAAGAACTCAGTCGTCAGTTGTTGAATTGAGTCGCCATAGAGTTCGCCGAGTTGAGAAGCGACGCCATCCCAGCTAAACTTCGCCTCTACCCGCGATCGCGCTTGTTCTCCTAACTGCGATCGCCATTGAGGATCTGCCAAGATCCGATCGATCGCCTCAGCAAAAGCGCGATCGTCTTTTGGAGGAGCCAATAAACCCGTTTCTTCAGGAATGACTGTAAATTTCAGTCCCCCAACATTACTCGCAATTACAGGCGTTCCACAAGCCATTGCTTCAATCGCCACTAAACCGAACGGTTCATAGTGACTGGGAACAACGCACACATCTGCCGCCGCATAGTAAGTGGGTAGAACGGTATGATCGAGTCGCCCCACAAACTGAACGTTATTTTCAATTCCCAATGCTTGGGTTAATTGACCGATGCGATCGCGTTCTTCGCCATCCTTCTCTCCAGGCGTCCATCCCCCTGCAATCATCAACTTTAACTGAGCTTTGCGTTCTGAAGAAAGATGGCTAACAGCCCGAACCGCCGTTTCAATACCCTTGCGGGGATCGAAGCGTCCTACATATAAAACTACGCGATCGTCAGGAGAAAGCTGAAGCTTATCTCTTGCAACCTCTCGCCTAACCGAACCAAAACGCTCAATATTAGTCCCGCAGGGGATCACCTTAATATTCCCCTTTTCTGAGACATAAGTTCTCATGTGTTCTTCTTCTTGGGGGCTAGTTGCGACGATGCAATCTGCCGTTTCTAAACAAGCTTTCTCCACCTCTAAACGCGTTTTAGCCACTAGAGGAATCGTCGAAACAGACTTATACTTAATCGCCCCCAAGGAATGATAGGTATGCACTAGCTTCAACAGTTGACTTTTCCGCAGTTGCATTCCCACCCAAGACGATAACCAATAATTCGTATGAATGATGGGATAAAGCGTTCCTTCCCGCTCTTGAAACTGTTTAAAAGATTCTACAAATTCCGGTAAATACCCAAACAACTCATCGCGTCCAATAAAGGCTTCTGGGCCTGCATTTAAACGAATTGTCCGACAATTAGGGCTGTGAACAACAATATTCTCTTGGTCGGGACTTGCCTTACGAGTAAATAAGTCAACCTGCCAACCCTGTTTAGCTAAAGCTTCACCGCAACAACGAACGTAGACGTTTTGCCCGCCCGCTTCTTCTTTACCAATTTCTACAGCCGGATCGCCGTGGACAGAAATTAAGGCGATTTTGCCTTTGTTTTGATTAGAAAACATGTTGCTTTATTAAGGAGAAAGTAAATGCGCGAGTTCTATACGTTTTTAAGAATAAAGAAACCCTCAAAACGATACATCGTCCAAGAGAGATAAATTAAGCGGACGATATTGAACTCAAAAAAGGGACGCCGAGTAAAGCTCTCTGGTTCAGTCCAAATGTTTGATGTAGACCGTTAGTCTCTAGCGGAAAACCGCGAGACTTGAGAACTAAAAACTGCTTTGTGTACTTAAACTTTGGGCTGCTTAAGTTTCCCGGTTCTCCCCAGTCGAGCTAACGGCTTGGTCCTTCAATCCCTTCTAGCAACTGCGGCATATACCAGATTTGTTGTAACGTAGCCGTTTGACCTGCCGCTACAAAAGGCGTGCCATCTTGGTAGTTTAGCGGGCCTTGATAAAGGTTGATGCTGCCATCCCCCAAACCCTGTATAAATTGATCGAGATAGCGATTGTTCTCTGGGCTAAAGGCCTCGCCGCGTACAAACCCAACCGCAGAAGTGTCCGGGTTATTGATATCTTGCCAGTCTGGATCGGCCCAAATAAATTGGCTTTGGAAGTTTCCAGCCTGAGCATCTTGGATGAGTTTGAGATAACTCGGTCCCCAGTTATAGGTAGGAACGCCTACACAGACATCCGGTGCCAGGTTACAACCCGATCGCAAGGTATAGTGCAAAAACTTAACATTCTTTCCAGAATCTGCGGCTTTTTTGGCTTGAACTGCGGCTTCTGGCGTGTCAATGCCCGTCATCACGACATCGTAGCCGCTGTTATAGAAGTCGTCAGCAACTTTGGTGGGTTCTAGGGTGACGCCTGGAATGTTAAACCAGAAGCCGATCCATGTCACCCGGAAATTCAGGTCTTCGGGGTTGCGATCGCGATAGGTTTGCCAGCAGTACCGCGCCCCCAAATACGCCGCCGACACTAAGCGCCGCGTTTCATCATTAATTAACGGCCCCAAAAAGCCGATTCGCCCCGTCTCACTAGATAGCGCCGCCGCACAGCCTGCAATCATCCGGCCATATTCCATCTTGGGCATCACGTTCGCTAGGTTTGGCAAGGCTTGATAATTCTGCCCTTCTTGCCAAGCGGAGTCCCCGGAAGCGTGAATAACCGGGATATTGGGATATTTCTGAGCCGTTTCTAGCGCATCGTCCTTGAGGTCGTCGGAGTTGAAAATAATGAGATCGGCACCTTTAGCAATCAGATCGTCTGCGACTTGCGAGCCTTTAACGTTAGGGCGATCGCCAGGATTCACCTTATCCGCATACTCTAGTGTCACCCCAGATATCTGCTGTTGCACATACTCAATCCCTTCATAATGGGCTTGGCTCCAACCCGCGTCATTTCTGGGGCCGACTAAGATTAATCCCACCTGAAAGTTGTCGGCGTCCCCCTGTCCCGATTGAGAATTCGTGCCATTGCAACCCGCTAAAAGTACACTAACAGAAAGGGCAATACTGAATGGTTTGATGGAGCTAAATTTCATTATTGTTCAGGTTTTATCAAAAGCACGCCTTTAGTTTATGGCGGAGTTCGGTCTTTTTTGAAGTAACACAGAATACCACTTGAGAAAGGATTTAGTCTTGATTTCATGAAACTCCAAGTCAAAGTCAAACCCAACGCTAAACATCAATCCGTCCAAACCCTAGAAGATGGAAGTTTGGCGATCGCCCTCAAGTCGCCCCCAACCGATGGCAAGGCGAACGCAGAGTTAATCGAAGTTTTGGCAAAAACGTTTGATGTCCCCAAAGCCAGGATTACGATTAAATCAGGTCGCACCGCCCGCACCAAGCTGATCGAGATCGATGCGCCCGATCTTTAAAGGCGGCTCTCTAAAAAAGACCCCAGCAATGCGGCAATTGCTGGGGAAGTTGAGCATCTAACCTTAGTGTGCCAGATATTGTCTAAATAATCAACATGTTTAGGGGAAGGTACGCGGCGTCGGAGACGGCATCAGCATCCGCTGCCAAGCTTCAATCTGCGCTCTAGCGGCTCCATAGCTGGCAGTATTTTCAGGGATGCGTCTGGCAATTTCAATCGCCCCAGCAACATCAAAAGTTGCTTGCTGCTGGGCCAAGCTTAAGATTTGCTGGCTCCATTGAGAAATAGCGAGATCGGCTTCATTTCTGAGGGGACTAAAATTCGGGACGCGATCGGCCGTGCGAATCGCTGCGGCTAGCGCTTCTGGGGTTGCCCCTCCAGCAAGGCGGCGAGCTTCTTGGAGATTTTCTTCAGCCCGAATTTGCGATCGCCATCGTTGCAAATCATCAGCCGCATCATTAGACAACGCCCGTCCCGAACCAATCCGTTCGGCCAGTGAGATCGCCCCCTGTAAATCGCCGCGAGCCGCTAAATCCCTAGCCCCATCCAAAGTCGGACGATCTTGCATACGCTGCAACCGGCTTCTCCATTCAGAAATCCGATTTTGAGCCTCATCGTATAACGCTCGTCCCGGCCCAATCCGACTGGCTTCATCAATTGCCGCTTGCAGAGAAACCGCATCCCCAATCAGCGCCCACTGTTGAGCCGAATCTAGGTAGGGACGGTCTTGCATCGTCTCAACTTGACGCTGCCATTGCCCAACCCGCTGTTGCGCTTCCGAATACAGCGCCCGTCCCCGTCCTACCCGGCTAGCTTCGGCGATCGCCGCTTGCAAAGAACCCAAATCGCCCGCGATCGCCAGCGCCTCCGCCCGGTTGAGGTAAGGACTATCCTCTAACGTCTCAATTTGTCGCTGCCACTCATTAATACTATCTTGTGCCTCCTCATAGCGAGGATTGCTGACCGGAATCAACGACGCCTCCGCTACCGCATTACTGAGAGCATCAATCGAACCGCCGCGAGCCAAAGTTTGCGCCTTTTCCAAATGGGCAATATCTTCAATTTCCCGCTGCCAGCGAGCAATTAACCGCTGGGCCTTACCATAAAGCGGACGCTTCACCGTCACTTTCTGCGCTCGAATAATCGCCGCTTCCAAACTCGCCACCTTGCCTTGCCACGCATCCGCATAGGCCTCAGCCAGAATAATCAAATCTTGAGCTTCTTCAGCTAACTTAGCGCTGGCGGGAATTCTCCGAGCAATATTAATCGCGGCTGAAGAGTTGCGCCGTTGTTCTAACTCCTCCTCTGCTAGCGCTAGCATTTGCCGACCGATCTTTCTAATCTCATCTTGGGCTTTCTTATAAACATAACTGTTCGGCCCAATCTTCTCGACGAGCGCGATCGCCTCTACTAAATTATCAACCCCTCCCTGTTCCACCAAACGCCGGGCCTGATAAAGCTTCTCGCCATCTTCTCGCGCCGTCTTAATTGCTTCCGTCAGCTCTTGATACTTCGTTGTTTCCCAGTAATTATTCCCAACCGACAATAGAAACGTTGCCGTGCGGAACGCCTGATTCCACTCTTCCTTGCGGAGAAAATCTTCAGCCTCGCGATACAGTCCCTCAGCCTTTTTCCAAACCGCCTGCCAGCGATCGATTCGTTCCGTCACCAACGACGCCGCCGAAGTCTGAGCCGGAACCTGACGGGCAATCGAAATCGCTTCTTGTAACTTACCTTGATGAAAGACCTTATCCCCCAAATCCAAAATATCCGACGCCCATTGCTCAATTAACTGATTAATCTGAGGGCGCAGGGGATGATCTTCAGGCAAAGCATTGACCAACTCAATCGCTTCCAGCAAATCCTTCACCGTCTGTTTATTCGCAGCCAACTCCGCGCAATACAGACGCAACGAAGCCGAAGCCGTCGGCCAGAAAATTGAAGGACAATTTGGCAACGCCGGCAGCCGCAAAAGCATTGCCAGCGCTAACCCCCCGACGCCACCCGGAAGCAGCACCGTTAAAATCACCCAAAATTGCCAGCGCGTCGGCTTCAGCCAGTTTAAAAACTTCTCTTTTGGCGAGAGTTCCTCCCCAGAGATGGGCGTAGAGTCAGGAAGGGTTGCATCTAATGCCGAAGGCAGATTAGACCAAGCAGCGACACCGGAAGCAGGGGGGACAGAAGCTTGTCGAGAAGGGGATGGAACTTCGGTGCGGGGATGTTTATCTCTAGGTTTTGGAGCAGGTGGCTTACGCACCGTCCGAGCCGGATCGACTGGACTATGATTTTTCAGCGATCGCTTTGGCAGTTTTGGATCTTTCATCATCCCCATTCCTCACAACCCCCACACTAAAGGACGACAGCAACGGCTGGAGGCTTGCCATTACCTGTAACACTCCACGGTAGTTGCAATCCTACCGTTCTCTTTCGTGAAATGCCAACTCTTCCCCCCTGCTAAAGCGCTATAGTTCGCGTTTTATTTACGATCCGGACTCTTCTCGTAAAGCTTCGATTAACTCCGCTAGCTCGTGGCTGCTGGCGCGGTAAACTTCTCCACAAAATTGACAAGTCGCCTCTGCACCATCATCTTTATCAATCATGTCTTGAAGTTCTGCTTCACCCAGCATTTTTAACGCCCCTAGCAGGCGATGAAACGAGCATTTGCAATCAAAGCGAACCATTTGAGTCTCTGGGAGAAGATTTAACCCCATATCCCCCAAGAGTTGCTCAAAAATATCCGGTAAGGTTTTAGCTTGACGGAGTAGCGGCGTAAATCCCGATAATGCACCCACGCGCGATTCTAGTTTTTGCACTAGCTCCTCATCAGAAGCAGCCTTTGGCAACACTTGTAATAAGATACCACCGGCTGCTTGAACGCCATCGGCTCCTACAAATACACCCAGTACCAACGCGGAGGGGGTTTGCTCTGAGGTAACGAGGTAGTGGGTAATATCATCGCCAATTTCCCCAGAAATCAGTTCAACGGTACTAGAGTATGGGTAGCCATAGCCGATATCGCGAACGACATAGAGAAAGCCTTCTCGTCCAACCGCTCCGCCAACATCCAGTTTTCCTAATTCGTTTGGCGGTAACTCAACTTGAGGCTCGTAAACATATCCCCGCACGGTTCCATCTAAACCCGCATCGACTAAAATGCCTTGTAAAGGACCGTTGCCTTTGACGCGAATATTAATTCTAGATTCGGGTCGCTTCATACTAGAAGCCAGTAATAAACCGGCTGCCATTGTTCGACCTAAAGCCGCAGTCGCGACATAGGAAAGTTGGTGTCGATGTCGAGCTTCTTCAGTAAGTCTTGTGGTAATGACTCCTACAGCTCGAATCCCTCCCTCGGCGGCTGTAGCGCGAATGAGCTGATCTGCCATGAAAATCCTTACGTTTCTTAACAATTTGTCTTTCCCCTATTCTAGGCTAGTAACTCTTGAGCGTGCCGGGAAGAAGGGAGTTGGGAATTGGGAGTTGGGGGTTGGGGAAGAAGGGAGTTAGGAACTGGGAGGTGGGGGTTGGTCTTTCCCGATGGTGACTCGGCGTCCGCGAGAGTCTGAAGTTAATCCTAACCCACCCACAGTATTTACCGATCCGCCCCACGTAGACCACAGACGGGTCTCTAAGT